>NZ_JBHWJV010000006.1:0-269458 GCF_042731175.1 Pseudarthrobacter sp. NPDC059871 | reverse complement strand
GAACACGTCAAAACCGACAGCCAAGACGCCGCCACCGACGTCAAAGACCGCGCCACCAACGCCAAAGACACCATCCAAAACACCTAGGCAGGCGCAACACAGCACCGGGGCCGTCTTTCCTCTTCGGAAGGGCGGCCCCGGTGTCTCCATCCGCTACAGCAAAGGAACTGCCATGAAGAAGTTGCTCTTCGCCTTTTTGCCCGCCATCATCGGGCGCATCCTGCGGGCCAGGAAAGCCCGGCAAACGGGCGCCGGCCAGGTCCCGCCGAGGAACCGGTACTGACAGCAGGCCGTTACGAAGGGTGCGCCTAGCGCTTGCCCTTCTTGCGGGAGCCCTTGCCCCTGCCCTTGTCCGGGTTGGGGGCGTACCTCTGGGCCACCTTGGGTGCGGCCTTCTTCCCGCCGGAACCGCGGCGGTCGGGTTTCGGGGCCTTCTTTTCCTTGACCGGCTGCGCGGAGGGCTGCCGTGAGCTCTGCGCCGTCCGGCCGCGGACGATGCCGATGAACTCTTCCAAAACCTCGTCTGTACTGTCCGTGGCCCAAACCAGGGCGATCTCAGTACCGGGCGCATCGGTGGCGCGGCGGGCCACAGTGTCCTTGACGTTGAAGTGGCGGGCCACGGACATGGGCAGGATCACCAGTCCGGCGCCGGAGGCCACCACCTGCAGGGCCGGCTCAGGGCCGCCGAGAGCCGCCACGTCCAGGAAGGACTCCTGGTCCAGGTCCGCCAGCGCCACTTCCTCGAACACCGAAATTTCGTGGCCCTTGGGAGCGACCACCACGGCCTGCTCCTCGTAGAGGGGAATGACGCTGAGTCCTTCACGCCCGATCGGGAGCCGGACGAAGGCCATGTCCGCGGAACCGCCGCGGACCGCCTCAGCCGGCCCGCCGCCGTCGTGCATCTCCGCGTGAAGGGGAATGTGCGGCATGCGCTCTTCCCAGCGGCGGATCCATTTGCCCGGCGTCACGCCCGGAACATACGCGATGCGCAGCTCGCGCGGCGCTTCGGCGGGAATGTCACCGGTGGAAACGGCGTCGTCTGGGGAGGAGGTTGTGGAGGGCACGTCTTCACAGTACCCGCCGCCCGGATACCCTTGAAGCATGACCTCTGCAAACTCCCAGTCCATGAAGCCGGCCACCGTTGCCAAGAAACTTGGCATCTACCTGCCCGCAACACCGCAGGAGTTCCAGGATTCGACCATCACCCGCGAGGAATTCGCCGAACTCCAGGCGAACCCGCCGGAGTGGCTCGCCGAGTTGCGCCGCAACGGTCCGCACCCCCGCCCCGTGGTGGCGCAGAAGCTGAACGTCTCAATCAGCGGCCTGGCCCGCGGCGGCGTCGAGGATGCGCTGACGACGGCGGAAATCACCGCTCTGCTGCAGGCTCCGCCGCAGTGGCTGGTCACCGAGCGCTCCACCCACGCAGCAGTCCGCGCGGAGGCGCAGCGGGTGAAGGACGAGGCCGCAAAGAAGGAAGCCAAGCGGGCCCGCGCCAACTGACGCCACCGCTCGATGGCAATCAGAAGCTTGTCCGCAGATCCGAACCCTGAAGGGCCCGGATCTGCGGACAGGCTTCTGTTGTTTCCGGTGTGCTCCCCTTGTAAGGGCGGCTCAGTCCTGGTGCAGCTGGATGTAGTTGCCGCAGCCGTCGTCGAAGACGGCACTGATGCCGGACGGGTCCTCGGCCGGCGGGCTCTTGAAGCTGACGCCCGCGGCCACCAGGCGGTCATATTCGGCCTGGACATCCGGTACGCCAAACACGATGGCCGGAAGCCCTGCCTCATGGACCGCGTTCATGTAGTCGGCCCCGATGGGGTTGTCACTGGGCTCCAGGAGAAGTCCCGCTGAGTTGTCCGAGGCACCCGGGTCCTTGATGATGTACAGGTTGTACTCCGGCATGGCCATGAGGGTGTCAAAGCCCAGCGTCTTGGTGTAGAAGTCATGCGCGAAGGCCGGGTCCTTGACGTGGATACTGCACATTTTGATTCGCATGGACCCCAACTTACCCTCGCTGCGCGCTTAGCTGACAAGGATCTGGGTGGCGGATTCTTTGAGCTTTCCGTTGGCCCATTTCATCTGCCGGATGTTCTGCGCGTGGCAGCGCTCTGCCACCTCCAGCAGGTCCTTGTGTTTGATGCCCTGGGCTGCCTGCGCCACGAGCTCCCAATCTGCGGAGACGCCGCAGGCCTTGATGTAGGCCTCCCGGAGGTCGCGCAGGAGCAGCAGGCCCGCCTCGGCGTCTCGGCCCACCAGTTCGCTGCCCTTCTCGCGGATCTTCTCGAGGAGCGTGTTCTCGCCCTTGGGTTCGGGATCCAGTTCCTGGCCGTAGCGGCCGGCGATGGCGGCGATCTCGCGGACGTGCTGCTGGGACCATTTCGCAAGGTCGCGGGCCAGGTGGTAAATCTCGTGGTCCACTTTGTGCCGCTCCGAGACGCGGAGAAGGTGTTGGGCGAGGTCGTTCTCGTCGCGGTGGAGCTGTGCCAGTACCAGTCCAATTTTCACAACGATGCCTCCCTTTCGTGGGTGCCACTGCCATCGTGGCCGTCCTCGGGACCGGCGCCGTTCCCGGAGATTTCCTCGTCGGCCAGGGCGGACGGAATGCCCCTGGTCCGAGCCTCTGCCGGGAAATCGCCGGCAGGGGCGGAGGCTGTGTTGGTGGGTGCAGGGGCGGGTCCGTCGCCAGACCGAACCTTTAAAATCCGGGCAGCCGCGGTCTTGAAGATGGGCTGCTTGGAGGCGGCGTCCCAGTCCGTGATGGTCAGCTCGTTGGCGGCGCGTCCTGCGCCGTCAGGTTCGTGCCCGCCCGGCGTATCCCAGTAGCCGTAGTGGAACGGCAGGAACACCACGCCGTCCCTGATGCCGCCGATCCGCACCTTCGCCTGCACGGACCCGCGCGGAGTGGCCACCTCTGCAAGGTCCCCTTCGGCAAAGCCGTACGTGCCGGCGTCGTGCGCGGACAACTCAACCCAGACGTCCGGCGCCGCTGCCTGGAGTTCCGGCGCCCGCGCAGTCTTAGTCCGGGTGTGGAAATGGAACAGGGTGCGGCCGGTGATCAGCTGCAGCGGGAACTCCTGGCTGGGGAGCTCGTGCGGCGGCACGTATTCGGCGGCTTTGATGATGGCACGGCCCTCCGGATTCAGGGCCTTGTACTCGGTGGGGTCCACGGGGGCGCCGGTGATGAGGTCGCGGCCGTAGGTCTCGCAGTAGTCCGGGTGGGCCCAGAACTTCCCGTCTGCGTAAATGCGTTCGGTGCCGTCCGGGTTCTCCTCGTTGCACGGCCACTGGATGCCTGAGCCGCCGCGCAGCTTGCCGTAGGTGATGCCGGTGTAGTCGCACGGCCGCCCGCGGGTGCACTCCTTCCATGCCTCGAACGCGGACTCGGGGCTGTCCCACTTGATAAGTGGCTGGCCGTCCTTGTCCTTCAGCCCCATCCGGTGGGCGTATTCAATGAAGATGTCCAGGTCCGTGCGGGCCTCCCCCGGCGGGTCCACCGCCTTCTCGGACAGGTGCACCGTGCGGTCCACGTTGGTGAACGTCCCGGTCTTTTCACCCCATGTGGCGGCGGGGAGCACCACGTCTGCCAACTGGGCCGTCTCGGTCAGGAAGATGTCCTGCACCACCAGAAACAGCCGGTCCTGCTCCAGGATGGAGCGGATCCGCCGCAGTTCCGGGAGCGAGACGGCAGGGTTGGTGCCGCTGACCCACAGCAGCCGGATGGAGCCGTCCTCCGCGTAGCGCATCATCTGCATCAGGTGGGTGGGCGGAGAGTAGTGCGGGATGGACATGGGGTCCACGTTCCATACGCGCGCCAGGTCCTTGATGTGGGCATCGTTGGACCAGTTCCGGAACGCTGCGAGGTCGCCGTCCGCCCCGCATTCGCGGGTGTTTTCGGCCGTCGGCTGGCCGTTCATCTGCAGGATCCCGCACCCCGGCTTGCCCAGCATGCCGCGGATGATGTTGATGTTGTTGACCTGGACGGCGGCGGCGGTGCCCTGGTTGGACTGGTAGAAACCCTGCAGCGCTGTGGACAGGAGCCGCTCCGCGTGGCCAAGGATCCGCGCCGCTTCCTCGATTTTTCCAGCCGGAACACCCGTAATTTCGGCAGCAAGCGCGGGCGGGTACTTCGCCACCTCCTTCGCCAAATCCTGGTAGCCCACCGTGTGCGCCTTGATGTAGTCCTGGTCCACCCAGCCGTTGGCGATGATGTGGTGGAGGATGGCGTTCATGAGGGCCACGTTGGTGCCGGGCCGGGGCGCCAGGTGCACCGTTGCGGCCTTGGCAACCTCGGTGAGGCGCGGATCCACGCAGATGATTTTGGGCGGAGTGGGCCCGGCCAGGCGGTCCAGCATCCGGGTCCACAGGACGGTCTGCGTTTCGGCCACGTTGTGGCCGTAGAGGGCGATGACATCAGCGTGGTCCACGTCCGTGTATGAGCCCGGCTGGCCGTCGCAGCCGAAGGATTCCTTCAGTGCTTCCGCCGCCGTGGCGGTGCAGAGCCGGGTGTTGCCGTCCACGTGGTTGGTCCCGATCCCGCCGTGGGCAATGGTCCCCAGGGTGTAGTACTCCTCGGCGAACAGCTGGCCCGTGGTGTAGAAGCCAAGGGCGCTGGGGCCCTGCTCCGCCAGCAGCGCCTTGGACCGGGCCACGACGCGGTCCATGGCCGTTTCCCAGTCCGTCTCCACGAGTTTTCCGCCTTCCCGGATCAGCGGCCGGGTCAGCCTGTCCGGGGACGCGTTAGCCTGCCAGCCGTACAGGTCCTTGGGACCGAGCCGGCCGCGGTTCACGCGGTCCGAGGCACGGCCGCGCACGCCCACAACCCGGTTGTCCTTGACGGCGATATCCATGGCGTCGCCGTTTGAATGGAGGACGGAGGCGGTCTGGACCCAGCGGTCCACGGAGTCCGCGTCAACTCCTTCGGCCAGGTGGGTGTCCACGCGCACCGGCCACGTTCCGCCGCTGCCGTACGGGGTCCTGGTACCCCACGGTTCTGCGATCCGGTCAATCCGACCCATCGGTTCATCTCCCGTCCCAAAGCGCCCGGAACACCCCTGGGGCGCACATCAAGCCTGCGCACCCAAGCCGCGCGGCAGCGCTGCACCTGCAGTACAGGGGAAACGTACCCTTCCCTGCGGCGGCAAAACGCCCGCATGCAGCCGGCATTGACCGCGCAGCCGGAACAGGGTGCAATTGAATGACCAGCCCGGGATTCCGCGGCCCGGGCGCACGCTGGAGGTGCCAGGTGGCAGCCGTGACGGAAGGACTTGTGCAGGGACTCGTCGAGGGGGCCTGGGCGCTGGTGCTGTGCGGGCCGGTGCTGGTAGCCAGCGTTGCCGCCACGGTTTTCGTGGTGCGGCGCAGGACTCTCTTGGCGTCCGACGGCGGGGGGCAGCGTTCGGACCAGCTCTTCTGGGACCTTTTCCTAGGCTCGTGCGTGGCGGTTCCCGCGCTGCTGATTCCTACGCTGATTTCCCCTTGGACGGGCCTGTTCCTGGCCGGCGCCGCCGTGGCAGCGGGCATCGGTGCGTACCGCTGGACGCCGCGCTACCTGGCCGGGCGCTCACGCCGTCGGGAAGATCTTGCCCGGGAGGCAGCACACCAGGCTGCGCGGGCCCGGCACGATGAGCTGATGGCCCGGTGGAGCCGCTACGAGCTGGATCCTGCGTGCAGCATCGACTACCCGGCACTCACCGATGTCCGCCTTCCCGAAACATCCGCGCTCATCAAGGCCATGCGCGCGGCTGAGGAGCTTCGGAGCGTTCCCGGCCACAGCAGCGGCTCCGCCGGTGGGAAGGAATACCCCGACGCCGTCACCAGCCTGGCTGCCTCCCTCGCCGATGCCGAACGGGCGGCGGGCATTCCGGCGGGCCAGGCGCAGGGGCCAGGTTAAGTGGTGTGTCGGGGGCGGTGGAGCGCCCACCGCCAGCGGGGATAGCATCCCAGAATGAAGCCAGAGGAAATACCAGCCCGCGACCAGTACGGCCGGCTGCTGGAGGACCGTGGGGTCTGGCGGCAGGCCACCACCCTTGAGGCTGCCGGTGAGCTGACCGCGCGCTGGCTGGAGGGCGGAAGTTCCTACCAGCCCGGGCACTTCGCGGCAGACTACGACGACGAAACCAACCCGATCGCCGCCGCCTTGGCGGAGCTGAACCGGAACGGGCTGTTCACCAAGGAATCCCAGCCCGGCATCCAGGACGGCGCCGCAGCGCAACGGCAGTACGTCACCGGGTTCTGCAGTGCAGCGACGGCCGGCGAGCTGCTGGCTCTGTCCACCCGCACGGAGCTTGTAACCATCGCCCACGCCCCGGGCGAGGCCAGCAGCGCCGCCATCCCCGTCACCCTGGACGGTTCTGAGGTGGTGACGGTGCTCGGGTCCAGCGAGAACCCGGTGAACGAGGATCAGATCAAGGCCTGGGCAGACGAAACGAACGATTCCCTGGCCCTGCTGCTGGCTGATTCCTGGTACGTGGAAATCCTGGATCCGGTGTGGGGCCGCAACGACGTCCTCCTGCCTGCGGTGCTGGGTGCGCTGACGGGGCAGAACTAGCGGGAAGTTGTCCCGGTCTTCGCTTCGCCTTGCCTATTCGACATCCCGTTTTGAGCCACCCGGATTTAGGTTTGCGAATGGCTCGGGGTGTCTTCGACAACGCGCTGGCAGCTCAAGGTTGGTCAGCAGAGGCTGATTCTCAACGAGCAAAGATCACTGGAATGCTTCCGTCAGGGTGGACACCACTGCGGCGCTAACTTCCACCACCGTAGGCGTGCCTGATAACAGTGGGAACTTGCCCCCGTGGTGGGTGGCGCTGCGGGCACATCGCAAGAACCAGGCCGGGGGCAGTTCCTTTCCATATCGTCGTATCGTTGTGCCCACAGCTATGGAAAGGAGTAATTGTTGTGAAGGCAGGCGAGGTGACCTTGGGATGTTATCCGCGCGATGACGTCTCATGGGTGAAAGACGGCAAGGTTCGGGAAGGTCGCGCGACGATATTGGTCCGCCAGGCTGACGGGACTTTGAAGCACGCTGGCGAAGTTTCCCTGGGCGATTTGAGGATTCTGCGTCCTGACGTGGAGGTCGGTGGCGAATTCGTCGTTGAGCTACGCGCCCGCTTCGAGTCGGAGATATTCGACCGCCGGGTGACCTTTACCGCCAGTGGTGACGAGAGCAGCGACGTCTTCGTATCGGCAGTCGGGCCCGGCGCGCGCGCTGAACCCAAGGCTGGCCTATTTAAACGGACGCGGTATTCAGGCTTCGAGTTTGGTGTGCTGGTAATGGCCGCCACCACTGAGCAGGGTACGCGCGTCAGCCGCACGTCGGGCCCGCTTGTCGAGCATGGACCCGACGACGGCGTAGCGGCTGGTGCGATTTAGCGCTGCTGGCTCTAAAGGTCGTGGGGACAGATTTCCGTGCCAACCAGTCCGGATCGTCCCTGTCCGTAGGAGGGGTCACCGTCATTCCCCGCCCAGATCACGCCACCCCGCGGGCAGGTCATCACATCGAATGCCCTGCCGTTTAAATGCGCCCGCAGATGGTGACCGTCGTCCTCGACCACTTTCCATCCTGCCGCCGTCAGTTGAGCGCGATAATGCTGCAGCACGTCGACGTCCCCCGAGAGCTTGAACCAACGGGTACAACCGCCCACGCCACTCATGCCCCCGCCGTTGAATTGGCCCACGTGGCTGATGGAATCAAACACCTGCTGGGCTGCTCGATCCGCCGAGGCCATGGGCTCAGCCGTCCCCTCTGTCACGCACTGTGGAGACGAGACGTACTGCGTCTCGAAACGCTGCCCCAGGGCCAAGGGCGTGACAGCAAACATGCCGATCAGCATAAGGGCCGGAATAGCCACAGCCGTCAGCCGCATCCACCGCCTGACCGAAAGCACGAAACCAATAAGGGCGAAGAGGGTTACCAGCAGGAGCGCCAACTTGGAGGGACCGGCCGTCAACCCCCACATGAGTCCATCGAATGCACTGCCCGTGACATCGCCGTAGACACTCATGAATCCGTAGTGGACCAGCACACCCAGAACCGCCAGTCCTGCCCCAATAACGAGCAAGACCGCGGCGGTTACGGACCGGCCGGTCTGGCGCATGGCTCATAGTAGGTTCGGCCCGAGCGAATGTCTACGGGCCTTTCGCAGCCATCCCGGCAACGGCCAGGTTACTCCACAAATCACTTCTGATGGCACAGACGGCGCCACATACGAAAGGTGCGGGGCAGCGCCGTCCGCTGCCCCGCACCTACCTCAAAAAAAACAGTGGCTCTACAGCTCCACGGTGCCGCTCTCGCCGACGCTCATGCGGCTGTTCGTCACCTTGGACTTGACCCACTGCAGCACCGTGGCTGCCGTACCGCCCGGGCTGGTCCAGTACTCTGCAGAGTCCGAATCCACCCGGAGCAGGCATACTTCGGGGGTGTCCGGCCCGTCGGGGAACCATGCCTCGACAACCTGGTTCCACATTTCGTGGATCTTGGCGCGGTCCGTGACCACCTCGGCGGTCCCGGCGACGGAAACCCACTCGGTTTTCTTACCAAAGGAGACGTTCACGCGCGAGTCCGCGCGGACGTGCGCAACCTGCGAGGTGCCGAGCCCGGTGAAGAACCACATGTCGCCGTCGTCCTTGACCTCCTGGACGGCCAGCGGCCGGCTGACGAGGGCGCCTTCTTCGTTGATGGTGGTGACCATTCCGATCTTGGAATCGTTGATGATCTCAGTAACCTTGCTGATGCTCTGTGCGTCAGTCATGCCTCACCTCGTTCGTCTGGAGTCGGGGACACTCCCCACCGCCAGCCTATTAGTAAGCATGCTTATTTGCCAGTACGGTCAGGCTCCCGCGGGAACGGATACCCGCGCCACTTCCGCGATACGCTCCGCGGTGCGGCGGCCCATCCGGATGGCACCGTCCACGTGCTGGTAGCCCTCGGCAGCAAGGTCGGAGGAGGACCAGTAGATGGGGCCCACCGGGGCGTGCTGGTCCTTCCCGTACCGGTGCAGGCCGCCCAGGTCGTAGCTGGCTGCATAAGCGCCGCGGGTCCATTCCTCGGAGCCCCAGTCGGATTCGTAGTACACCTCGGGCGTGAGCGCCTCGTCGCCGAGGTAACCGGCGACTGACGCAAGGATCGCCTTCCTGCGCTCTTCGGCACTCAACTCGAAGACGGCGTCGGCCTTCTCATCTGACACGAAGCCCACCAGGGTGCCGCGGGCATCGCCGTGGTTGGTGTTGTCGTAGACCTCTTGGACCAGGGCATCGGCGCCGAAGCCGGTGCCGGAGAGCCCCCTGGCGCGCCAGAAGGGCGTGGCGTACACCGCGTGGACCTTGATGACCAGGCCCAGGGACTGGTGCTGGTGCATCTGGTGCTGGCGGCGCGGCAGCGGCGGGTTGAACGAGACGCGGGAGTACAGGTTGGGCGGGACGGCCATGATGACGAAGCGGGCGTTGACGGTGGCGCGGTCTGATTCAACGGTGACGCGGTGCCCGCCCTCGGCGTCGGGCTCCCAGTTGACGGTGCGGACCGGGGAACTGAGCACGACGTCGTCGCGCAGGTCCTGCGCCAGCAGCTGCGAAACCTGCTGCATGCCGCCCACCACGCGGCGGTCCAGGATGAAGTCCTCGTCCGTGAGATTGGTGAAGGAGCCCGCGGACGCTGCCATGAGGACGGCCTGCAGGGCCGAGAAGGAGTGCGCGGGCTTGGTGAGCATCCCGCCGGCGATGAACAGGCCGATGTTCTTGCAGGCTTCCTCATTGGCCGAGTTCTGCCGCAGCCAGTGGTGGAACGAGATGGTGTCCAGTTCCCGGGCCTTCGGGTGCGCCCACGGCTCGGCGGGCCCGATCTCGGCGGCGAGCTTATCCAGGATGGCCACCAGGCGGTCCATTTCGACGGCGGTTTGCGGGTCCACGGGGAAGGTGTCGCCGGTGTAGCGCACGGGGACGCCGTCGGCGCCGATGTAGACGGACTCACCGTCACGGTAGCGCGGGTAGGTGTCCAGGTTCAGTTCCTGGAGCAGCTCCAGGAGTGCCTCCTGGTCCGGGGAGACCCACTGGCCGCCAATTTCCAGCATGGCGCCGTCCACATTTCCGGTCCACGTGCGCCCGCCCACCCGGTCACGGGCCTCGAGTACGGCGACGCTGAGGCCGGCCTTCTTCAGTTCGCGGGCGGCCGTGAGTCCGGACGGCCCGGCTCCTACGACAACGACGTCGCGGTTCAGGTTCAGCATGATGTCCTCTCTGCGGCCCCGGGTGATGGAAACCACTAAATGAATGGCATTCATTTAGGAAAACTATAGCCCTTCCGGGCGGGCAGCGGAAGTGCCTGGTGCAATAATGCGGAGGACACCGAGGAAAGGGCAGAATTTGCCGGCAGTACCAGCAGCACAGCAGCGTCCGGCTACCGACGGCGGCGTCCGGAGAAGGCGCGCCGGAAGACCCTCCTCGGCGGTACTGGACAAGGCGGGCATCACCTCGGCGGCCCTGGAGCTCGTCAGCCGGAAGGGGTACGACGGTTTGACCATGGCCGCCCTGGCCAAACTCCTCGAGGTGGCACCCTCAGCCCTCTACAACCACGTGTCGTCGAAGCAGGACGTCCTGCTGCTGGTGGAAGACCACCTGATGTCCCTGGTGGATGTATCCTCCTTTGGCGCCGCCGCCTGGGATGACGCGGTCCGCACGTGGGCCTGGAGCTACCGCAATGTTTTCGCCGAGCACACGCCGCTGATTCCGGTCATTGCCGTACTGCCGGTCACTGACGCACCCCAGACACTTGCCATGTACGAGACAGTCAGCAAGGGATTCCTCGACGCCGGCTTCCCCCAGGACCGGATCATCTCCGCCATCGTGGCGCTCGAGTCGTTCATTTTTGGCTCCGCGTACGATGTCACCGCGCCGGAGGATATCTTCGACCCCGGCACCATGGCCGAATCCACGCCGTATTTCACCGCCGCAGTCCGCGGGGCTGCGGGCACCACCCTCCATGGACACGCCCAAGCTCCCGAGGACAGTGAAACGGCCGCGAAACCCCCGCGCGCCGCCGACGCCGCCTTCGCGCTGGGCCTGGATGCCCTGGTGGCCGGGTTGGGCGGACTCCGGAAAGCAGACTGAGCCGGAAGCCAGCAATCACGGCTTGCCGAATCATGCTTGTAGTACAAGTTTTAAACTTGTATCCTAAGAAGGTGGGCGAAGGAGCCCAGTCCCGCCCTTAGGAGAATCAATGAGCACCGTCGACCTGATCCGGCACGTCAAGCTGTCCACTGCCCGCCTTCCCCTCGCCGTTCCCATCAGCGACGCCAAGGTCTTCACCGGCCGGCAGAAGCCCATGACCGAGGTGGTCTTCCTCTTCGCCGAAATCACCACCGAACTGGGCCACTCCGGCATCGGCTTCAGCTACTCCAAACGCGCCGGCGGCCCCGCCCAGTACGCCCACGCCAAAGAGGTGGCCGAGGGCATCATCGGCGAAGACCCCAATGACATCGCCAAGATCTACACCAAACTCCTCTGGGCCGGCGCCTCCGTGGGCCGCTCCGGCGTCGCCACCCAGGCACTGGCCGCCATCGACATCGCCCTTTATGACCTCAAGGCCAAGCGCGCCGGCCTCCCCCTCGCCAAGTTCCTCGGCTCCCACCGTGACTCCGTGCAGACCTACAACACCTCCGGTGGTTTCCTCAACGCCTCCCTGGACGAGGTCAAGGCACGCGCCACCCAGTCCATCGAGGAGGGCATTGGCGGCATCAAGATCAAGGTGGGCCTGCCGGACTCCGCCGAGGACCTGCGCCGCGTGGCCGGCATCCGCGAACACATCGGCTGGGACGTTCCGCTGATGGTGGACGCCAACCAGCAGTGGGACCGGGCCACGGCCCTGCGCATGGGCCGCCGCCTCGAGGAGTTCAACCTCATCTGGATCGAAGAGCCGCTGGATGCCTACGACTTCGAAGGCCACGCCCACCTGGCGCAGGTCCTGGACACCCCCATCGCCACCGGTGAAATGCTGGCCTCCGTGGCCGAGCACAAGGGCCTCATCGCCGCCAACGGCTGCGACATCATCCAGCCTGACGCCCCGCGCGTCGGCGGCATCACCCAGTTCCTGCGCCTCGCCGCCCTCGCGGACGAACGCGGCCTGGGCCTTGCACCGCACTTCGCCATGGAAATCCACCTGCACCTCGCCGCTGCCTACCCCCGCGAACCGTGGGTGGAGCACTTCGACTGGCTGGACCCGCTGTTCAACGAGCGCCTCGAAACCAAGGACGGCCGCATGATCGTTCCGGACCGCCCGGGCCTCGGCGTGACGCTCAGCGACCAGGCCCGCGCCTGGACCACCGATTCCGTGGAGTTCGGCGCATAACGCTGAAGCCGTAACCTTGAGCCATGAGCCGGAACCTCACCGCGGACCTCGCCGCCGACCTTCGCAACCGCATTGTTGACGGCATCATCCAGCCGGGTGAGAAGCTTCCCAGCGAAAACACCCTGATCAGCGACTTCGGCGTGAGCCGGACCGTGGTCCGTGCCGCGCTGACGAGGCTCCAGGCCGAAGGGCTCGTGGAAACCGAACGGGGGCGCGGCAGCTTCGCCCTCACGCCGCCGTCGGATGGGCCCCAGGCTGTACCCGGGGCCCGTCCGGTGGCCACCACCGAGGACCGGCTGCACCTGCTGGAGTTCCGGATGGGTGTCGAGACGGAGGCCGCGGCCCTCGCGGCGCGCAACCACACCGAGCGGCAGCTGCGGGCTGTGGGCACTGCCCTGGAGGCTTTCACCGAGAGTGCAGGCCACCCGTCCCATGCCATGAAATCGGACTTCGACTTCCACCGCGCGGTGGCGGCGGCCTCCGGCAACCCGTATTACTCCGACTGCCTGGCGGCACTGGGCCAGACGATGATTGCCATGCCGCGCACCCGGCTGATGACCGGCGTCGAGCACTACGCCCGGGACCACTTCGACCAGGTGGTCCAGGAGCACCGCTCCATCCTGGACGCCATCGCTGACGGTGACGAGGCTGCCGCCGCCGCGGCGATGCGCAGCCACCTGGCCAACTCCCGACGCCGGTTCAAGGCATCCGCGCGGCCGTCCGGCGAGCCGGGGCCCAGGCCCGAGTCCTAAGCCTGTTCGCGGATCCGAGCCTTCTGGGCACTGATCCGCGAACAGGACCCTGACGGGCGGGGCGTCACCCCGCCGGCGCCCCCGCGGCCGGCATGGTCTCCCCAATCAACTCCAGGAGACGCAGCACCGCAGGATTTGCCGTTTCCTCGTTCCAGGCCAATTCCAGGTCCACCCGGTTCAGTTCCTGCATGCCGTGGCGGCCGTCGATTTCGTGGAACTCCACCCCTGGCGGGGCGAAGGCCATGGCCGAGGCAGGAACCAGGGTCACTCCGAGTCCGGCCTGGACGAACGCCAACAGCGCCGGGACCTGGCTGGCGTACTGGGTGATGTTCGCGTGCGCGCCGGCGCTGGCGAACAGCCGGAGCACCAGGTCGTGGAAGTACCGGGCCTCCTTGGTGGAGTACATCAGCAGCGGCCGCCGGTCCAGGGATCCCAACGGCAGCGGCTGGCCGTCGGCGATTCCGGTGTTGCCCAGGATCGGGTTACCCTCCGGAACTGCCACCACCAGCCTGTCCTGCATCAGCGGCCGGAACACCACCCCCGGCCGGGCAACGATGGGCCGCAAAAGGCCAATGTCCACACTGCCTTTCACCAGCCCGTCCATCTGGTCAGTGGACACGAGCTCCCGGAGCACAAAGGACACCCCGGGCATGCCTTCGGCCGCCTTCCGGAGCATCATGGGCAGCGCGCTCTGGCCGGCAATAGCCGTGTAGCCCACGGTGATGGTCCCTGCCTGCCCGGAAGAAACCCGGCGGACGTCCATGTCCGTCTTAATGCACATGTCCAGGATCTGCCGCGCCCTGGGCAACAGGGTGGCGCCGGCCGCTGTCAGTTCCACCTTGCGGCTGGTACGGCTGAACAGCGTGGTGTTGAGCTTCTTTTCCAGCATCTGGATCTGCCGGCTGAGCGGCGGCTGGGTCATGTTGAGCCGTTCGGCAGCGGCGCCGAAATGCAGTTCTTCGGCCACGGCCACGAAGGCTTCTAACTGGGGCAGCGAGAACATCAATACCTTTACTGGATTGTCGAGTGCATAAATTGGCTTGGACCTGTATCGATCGCTTCCCATATCGTCTGTGAAGAGGACCACACAAAGCAACCCCACCAGGAGCCCCGCACCATGAAGAGCACAGCGCTGTGACCACTACCCCCGATCCCGCCCAGCACCTCGGCCAGGTCCGCATCACCGGCGTGACCATCACTCCCGTCGCGTTCAAGGACCCGCCACTCCTCAATACAGTCGGCGTCCATGAACCCTTCGCCCTGCGCGCCATCATCGAGGTCCTCACGGACTCTGGCGTCTCGGGCTTCGGCGAAACCTACGGCGACGCCGGACACCTGGTCCGGTTGCAGCTGGCAGCCGCATCACTGGCGGGCGTGGACGTCTTCAACATCAACACCCTCCGCGGCCGCATCGCCCAGGCCCTCCGCGTGGACACCATCGAGGGCGGCCACGGCATGAGCGGCATGGTCACCGGGTCCAGCACGGCGGACCGCGTCCTGTCCGCCATCGACGTCGCGGCGCTGGATATCCAGGGAAAGCTCCTGGGCCGTCCCGTTAGCGACCTGCTGGGCGGGGCGGTCCGGGAATCCGTGCCGTTCAGCGGTTACCTGTTCTACAAATGGGCCGGGCATCCCGGCCAGGAAGCGGACCGGTGGGGTGCCGCGCTGGACCGGGAAGGCATCGTCCGGCAGGCGCGCACCATGGTGGACGGCTACGGCTTCGGCGCCCTGAAGCTGAAGGCCGGCGTCTTCCCGCCCGAGGAAGAAATCGCCGCCATCCATGCCCTCCGCGCGGAGTTCCCGGACCTGCCGCTGCGCATCGACCCCAACGCCGCCTGGACCGTGGAGACCTCCATCCGGGTGGGGAAGGAACTGGACGGCGTCCTGGAGTACCTGGAGGACCCCACCACGGGGATCGAGGGCATGGCAGCAGTCCGCCGGGAAGTGGGCATGCCGCTGGCCACCAACATGTGCGTTGTCAGCTTCGCGGACGTGGCCCCCGCCGTCGCGGCCGGCGCCGTGGACGTCATTCTCTCCGACCACCATTTCTGGGGCGGGCTGCGCCGCAGCCAGTTCCTTGCCGGGATCACCGAAACCTTTGGGCTGGGCCTGTCGATGCACTCCAACTCCCACCTCGGCATCAGCCTGGCCGCCATGGTCCACCTTGCTGCGGCCACCCCCAACCTCGACTACGCCTGCGATACGCACTGGCCCTGGAAAGACCCGGAGGAGGACGTCATCGAGGGCGGCGTCCTCCGGTTCACGGACGGTGCGGTGGGGGTCCCCACCGCACCGGGCCTCGGCATCACGGTGGACCGCGACGCCCTGGAGCGCCTGCACCGCCAGTATCTGGACTGCGGGCTGCGGAGCCGTGACGATACCGGGTACATGCAGCGCCTGCACCCCTCCTACCAGCTGCAGAGCCCCCGCTGGTGAGCGCACCGGCGGAACCGGACAGTATCCAATCCCTGCGGATCGTGGTCACCGATCCCATCATCAGCCGGTTTGCGGAGGCGTTAAGGTCCGACGGCGGCGCACACCACTGGGACATGGCTGCGGCTTGGTCTCCGGAAAGGCGGGCCGCCGCACTTGCCGGCGCCGACGTCGTCGTCTGTTCCGCCCTTCCCCCGTCTGAAGCGGAAGCCGCGGGCAACGTCCGGCTGGTCCATGTGACCGGCGCCGGCTACGACAAGATTTCCTTTCCGCACCTGGCTCCCGGGGCGGCGGTGGCCAACACCTTCCACCATGCCCGGCCCATCGCGGAGCATGTCCTGATGGTCACCCTGATGTTGTCCCGGAACGTGGTCCGGGCAGACCGCGAGGTGCGGAACGGCCAGTGGCGGACCATCGCCACCGCCCCGGACGTTCCATTCCATCCCGTGCTCAGCGACCTGGTGCTCGGCGTGGTGGGGCTGGGCTCCATTGGTGCGGAAGTGGCGCGGGTTGCCGCTGCCATGGGGATGAAGGTCCGGGCCGTTCGCCACAACCCCACTGCACCGCTGCCCGCCGGGGTACAGCTGGACCAAGTAGGCGGCAACGCCGACCTTCCGGCCCTCCTGGCCGGTTCCGACGTCGTGGTGGTCACGGTACCCCTGGCGGAGGACACCCGCGGCCTGATCGGCGCTGCGGAGCTGGGCGCGATGAAGCCCTCCGCAATCCTGGTCAACGTGGCGCGCGGCGCCGTGGTGGACCAGGCAGCACTTTACGCCGCCCTCTCGGAGCGGCGGATCGCCGGCGCCGGCCTGGACGTATGGTGGGGTACGCCTGCCGAGGGCGTGGTTCCACCGGCCGAGTGGCCGTTCACGGAACTGGACAACACTGTCCTCACGCCGCACCACTCGGGCCATGCGCGGGTGACGTTCGACCGCCGGGCCCGGGACATCGCAGCCAACATCGGACGGCTGGCCAGCGGAATGCCGCTGCACAATGTTGTCAGGACGAGCCCAGTACCAGCTGGGTGACCAGCAGTGCGCTCCCCAGGGCGGACGCGGCAAAGGCGAGCTTCTTCAGCCGCGCCGGGCTGAGGAACCGGTTGACGTAGCGGGATGCCGCATACCCGGCGATCACCGCCGGAACCATCCACAGGGCCAGGACCAGCATGTGCTGGGTGACGGTGCCCGCCAGCCACAGCATGCCCATGGAAATAGCCGATCCCACCATGAAAAAGGCACTCATGGTGCCGCGCAGCCGCGGCCCCTCATGGCCCTGCCAGATCAATGCCATGGGTGGGCCGCCGATGGATGTGGCGGTGCCCATGATGCCTGAAGCGGCCCCCGCCACCACCAGGTTGGTCCGCCGTGGCCGCGGTGCCCAGCCACGGCCCGCGAGGACCAGGCCGGCGAGCACCACTGCCACCACCACCCAGGCCATCCCTTCCTTAGAGGAGGCCGCCACCAGCCACGCGCCAACCACGCTGCCCGGCACCCTGCCCGCCAGCGCCCAGCCCGTACCGCGCAGGTCCAGGCTTTGCCGCTCGGTCACCGTCACCATGACGGTGACCAGCAGGGCGAGCAGGATCAGGGTGGCAGGCAACAGCTCCGGATCGATAATGGCAATCACCGGCGCCGCCAGCATGCCCATGCCGAAGCCGCTGGAGGCCTGCAGGCAGGCTGCCAGGAAGATGGCTCCGGCGATGATGGCGTATTCGGCGCCGGTCACAAGGCGTTGGCGGTTTCCGCTGCGGCCGCGGCGCCGGTGAGGCCCTTGATGGTGTCGAGCGGGAAGTGGCATTCGGCCAGGTGCCTTCGGCCGTCCGGGGCTGTCAGGACCTGCGGCTCCGGGGCCACCTCGGCACAAATGTCCTGGGCCTTCCAGCACCGGGTGCGGAAACGGCATCCCGACGGCGGATCCAGCGGGGAGGGCAGCTCGCCCTGGAGGACAATCCGGTCCCGCTTGGCGCCGGTGACGTCGAGCTTGGGCGAGGCGGACATCAGCGCCGCGGTGTAGGGGTGCCGGGGATGGTCGAAGACCTCTTCCGTCTCCCCTGTTTCGATGATCCTGCCCAGGTACATGACTGCCACCCGGTCGGCGACGTGCCGGACCACAGTGAGGTCGTGGGAGATGAAGATATAGGAGACGCCCAGTTCCTTCTGGAGCTCGTTGAGCAGGTTGAGGACCTGGGCCTGGACGGACAGGTCCAGCGCGGATACCGGCTCGTCCAGGATGATCACGTCCGGCTTCAGGGCAAGCGCCCGGGCGATGCCGATGCGCTGGCGCTGCCCGCCGGAGAACTCCTGCGGCGACTTCCGGGCGTCGGAGGCCCGCAGCCCCACCATCTGCAGCAGTTCCTTCACCCGTTCATCCCGCTCCCGGGACGTGGGGTAGAGGCTCCGGTGGGTGGCCCAGGGCTCGGCGATGATGTCGCCTGCGCTCATCCGGGCGTTGAGCGATGCGAAAGGGTCCTGGAAGACCATCTGGACCCGCCGGCGCCATGCCAGCAGTTCCTTGCCTTTGAGGCCGAACGGGTTGGTGCCCTCGAAGCTGACCGTCCCTTCATCAGGAGTTTCCAGCATCATCAATGTCCGCGCCAGGGTGGATTTGCCGCAGCCGGACTCACCCACCAGGCCCAGGGTTTCCCCGCGGCCCACGCTGAGGCTGATGCCGTCCAGGGCCTTGAGCCGGGTGTTCCCGCTGGCACTTTTAGCCACGTGGAAGGTCTTGGTCAGGCCCTCAATGCTCAGAAGCGGTTCAGGCATTGGTGATCTCCTCGCTGAAGTGGCACGCGGCCGCGCGCACGGGACGGACTGTTGCGCCGCCGTCGTTGGTTCCTGCGGACGTGGCCTGTTCCAGGTCCCCCGCACCGGTCGCAGCGCCGCTTGGCGTACGACGGCGGCCTGCCGGGCGTAGTGCCGGGCGCTCGGCGCGGCAGATGTCCTGGACCATGGGGCAGCGGGACTGGTAGACGCAGCCGGACGGGATGTCGTGGAGCTCCGGCGGGCTGCCCGGGATGGACTTGAGCTGGTCGCCGCGTTCCAGGTGCACGGGCACGGATTCCAGCAGGCCCTTGGTGTACGGGTGGCGGGGATCGGCGAAGACCTCGGCCACCGGCCCGCTCTCCACCACGTTTCCGGCGTACATCACGGCCACTGAATCGGCTTCCTCGGCCACCACCGCAAGGTCGTGGGTGATGAGAATGACGGCCATCTGGCCCTCCTCGCGGAGCTTGCGCAGCAACTGCATGATCTGTGCCTGGACCGTGACGTCCAGGGCGGTGGTGGGCTCATCGGCGATCAGCAGCCGCGGGTTCAGCGCCACTGCCATGGCGATGAGGATGCGCTGGCGCATGCCGCCGGAGAACTGGTGCGGGTAGGAATTGACCCTCGACTCGGGTTCCGGGATTCCCACGCGCTTCATCAGGTCGATGGCTTCGGCGCGGGCCTGCTTGGCGTTCAGGCCCCGGTGGATCCGGAACGCCTCCCCCAGCTGGGTGCCCACCGTATATACGGGGTTCAGTGCGGTCAGCGCGTCCTGGAAGACGATGCCCAGCTCCGGTCCGGCAAACTTCAGCCGTTCCTTCGGGGTCAGCGCGGCAAGGTCAGTTCCGTTGAGCATGATCTGCCCGTCGGCCAGGTCACAGACCGGGTCCATGATGCCCGCCAGTGCCTTGGCCGTCATGGACTTTCCGCAGCCTGATTCACCCAGCAGGGCCAGGGTTTCCCCGGCCCGGGCTTCGAAGCCCACGCTGTTGACGGCCCGGACGGTGCCGCGGTGGGTCCTGATGTCCACTGCGAGGTCGCTGACCTGCAGGACCACGTCATGCGCCTGGGCGCCGGCCGGGCCCCGGGTGTTCTGGAGCGTAGATGGGTCGGCAGCTGTTTTCACGGCTGTGCCTCCTTGGCAGGAATACGGGCGATCAGCCGTTTGCGGGGAAGGGCCAGGCGCCAGCGCTGGGCGGGATCGGTGGCGATCCGGAGCCAGGCTGCCAGCACGTTGGCGGCGATGGTGGTGACCACGATGGCCACGCCCGGGAAGATTGACAGCCACCATGCGGTCTGCAGGTACTGCCGGCCCTGGGAAACCATCAGGCCCCAGCTGACATCCGGCGGCTGGATACCGATGCCCAGGAAGCTCAGCGAGGATTCGGCCAGCATGACGTAGCAGAATTCCAGGGTGGCCAGGGTCAGCAGGGTGGGCAGCACCACCGGGATGACGTGCCGGAAGATGATGGCGTTGGGCTTGGCCCCGAAGGTCCGGGCAGCGTCCACGAAGGTGCGGCTTTGCAGTTCGGCCGATTCGGCGCGGGCGGTGCGCAGGTAGATCGGGATACGCGTCAGCGCCAGGATCAGCACGATGTTGGCTGCGGAGGGGCTGAAGACGTAGAGGACCACCACGGCGAGCAGCAGTGAGGGGAAGCTCATGATCACGTCTGCGACGCGCATGGAGACGTTCTCCCGCCAACCGCGGTGGTAACCGGCCCAGACGCCCCACAGCGAGCCGATGAGCAGGGCCACGGCGACGGCGGGAAGCGCCACGGACAGGGTGGTCCTGCTGGCCACCACCAGGCGCGCCAGCATGCTGCGGCCCAGGGAATCGCTGCCCAGGAAGTACTCCCAGCCGTGCGCCATGGTGAACGGCGCCTTGTTGGCGAACAGCAGGTTCTGCTTGGTGGCGAGGTCGCCCATGAGCGCGGGCCCCACCAGAGCGGTCAGGCCAACCAGCAGCAGCACAAAGGCGGCGACAGCGGCGAAACGGTCCTTGAGGAGGAGGCGGAACAGGCCCGGCTGGCCGTCCCGGGGGTCCGGTGCGTTCCTGGTGGGCGGCTGGCCGGCCGTTTGCCGCTCTTCCTGGCCCTCTGGGGCGGCGCCGTCAGTCAATGAACTCGTCATGGTTCCTCCTAGGCCTTGACCGTCACGGGACGGACGCGCGCATCCAGCAGCGCGTACCCCATGTCGATAAGGATGTTCAGGGCAAAGATCGCGACGGCGGTCAGCAGCACCGCCGCCTGCAGCACGGCGAAGTCGCGCTGCAGGATTGAATCGATCATCAGCTTGCCGATACCCGGCCAGCCGAAGATCGTCTCCACCACAACGGCGCCGTTGACGAGGCCCACGGTGAGGTCACCGGCCACGGTCAGGGCCGGCGCTGCGGCGTTCCGCAGGGCGTGGTGGGTGACCACCCGCAGCTCGCCGGCGCCGCGGCTGCGGGCCAGTTTGATGTACGGCTCGGAGAGCGCTGACACCATGGAGCCGCGGACAATCTGCACCAGCACACCAAACGGCCGCAGGAGCAGAGTGGCGATGGGCAGCACCCAGGCGCTGGCCCCCGACACCCCCGAGGTGGGGACCCAGCCCAGGGTGATCGCGAAAATCCAGATACCCACGATGGCCAGCCAGAAGTCCGGGATCGATGCCGCGGCCATGGAGATGAAGCTCGAGATCCTGTCCGCAACACCGTTCGGCTTCAGGGCAGCCCAGCAGCCCACGATGACCGCCAGCACCACGGCCAGCACCATGGTGGTGGCCGCGAGCTGGAGGGTGGCCGGGAAGGCACGCAGCGCCATGGCGGCCGCGTCCTGCCCGGTCCGCAGGGACTGCCCGAAGTCGAGCCGGAGCACACCGCCGAAGTAATCGGCCATCTGCACCAGGAGCGGCTGGTCCAGTCCGTTGCGGGCTGTGAAGTCGTCCCGCATCTGCTGGGTGGCGTTCAGCGGCAGGTACAGGCTGGCCGGGTTGCCGGTCATCCTGGCCAGCGCGAAGACGCCCACCACTACCACCACCAGCGGCAGGGCGCTGGAGATGATGCGCTTTCTCAAGTAGGTCAGCATGGCCGTCCTTTCTGTGGGAGAGGAGGTTAGCTGGCCGGGGTCATCTCGGAGATGCGCAGCTCGTCACCGCTGGACGAGTTGGGCGTGTAGGAGACGGACTTGGCCTTGCCCAGGATGCCTGTCTGGTGCGAGATGTGTGCGAACTGGACCACCTTGTCGTTCTGGTAGGCGAAAATCTCCTCGAAGGCCTTCTGCCGGGCATCGCCGGAGGCGGCGTCCGCCTTCCGGATCATGGCGTCGAATTCCGGGGTTCCGAAGTAGCTCTGGGCCCCGGTGGAGAGCATGTACTGGTCCACGGTGAAGGCGGCGTCGCCGGCCTGGTTTCCGTGCTGGGTCATCAGGGCAACGGCCCCTTCATCCTCGGCAAACGGGCGGACCTGGTAGGTCAGGTGCTGGCTGGTTTCGAGCATCTTCAGCTTCACGTTCAGGCCTGCCTGGCTGAGCTGTTCCTGGAGTACCTGGGCCAGTTCGGTGATCTTGGGGAACTGGGCACTGCGGACCACAAGGGAAATCTGCTTGGAGGTGTCAACGCCGTCGGCCTTGGCCTCTGCCACCAGCGACTTTGCCTTCTCAAGGTCGAACGGCCAGCCCTTCAGCCCGGAGTTGTGGCCCACGATGCCTTCGGGGACCAGCTGCGCAGCCACCTGGTGCTTGCCCTGGTAGAGCGAGTTGACGATCCCTTCCTTGTCGATGGCGTAGTTGACCGCCTGGCGGATCCGGATGTCATTGAGCGGTGCTTCGTTCGCGTCCATGCGCAGCGCCACTGTTTCGTTGTTGGGGTAGTCAACGCCGAGGTCGCCGATGTTGTCATCCGGGCTCAGTCCCATGGCAATGTCAGCTTCACCGCTGGTGATCATGGCGGCACGCACCGAGCTTTCGGAGCGCCACTGGTACTCGGCCTTGGCGTAGGCAGGCTTGTCGCCCCAGTAGCCGTCCCAGCTGCTGAGCGAAATTTTCTGGCCGGCGTCCCAGGAATCGATCTTGTAGGGGCCTGTTCCAATGGGTTCGCGGACCTTCTCGGTGGTGCTGGTGGACGTCGGCACCACCTCGAGGAAGGAGAGCCTCAACGGAAGGATGGGGTCCGGTTCCGGGGTTGTCACGGTCAGGGTGGTGGCATCGACGGCCTTGACGTCAAGGTCGGCGTCTCCGAAGACGTAGCCCTCAACGTTGCAGCCGAGTTTGGAGTTCACCGCCCGGTCGATGGTGAAGGCTGCCGCCTCGGCGTTGAAGGGTGTTCCGTCCTGGAAGTTGACTCCCTCCCGGAGTTTCAGGGTCCATTCCCTGTCGCTGGTGGCCTTCCACTCGGTGGCGAGCTTGGGTTCGAGTTCACCGCTTTGCGGATTGCGTTCAATCAGGGGCTCGGTCACGTTGGAGCGAACCACAACGCCGGTGGAGGTCAGGTTGGACTCACAGGCCTCGAGTGTGGGCGGTTCCTGGCCCAGCACTACGCGAACGGTGTCCGCCGCGCCGCCTCCGGCGCTGTCCGAGTTGGCCACGCTGCAGGCACTGAGGCCAAGCACCGCCACGGCCGCGAGGGCCGGCCACCTCAGTGCGGTGGCCTGGAAGGGAAGCTTTGAAGAAGACGTCATTGGGTTCCTCCGGTTGGAAAACTTGGTGCGCAGTGCCCCGGCACCGTCTGACGCATCGGCGAAAGGATGCTTGGCGGGGCTGCGCTCGACTCAAGCTAATTGAGCTGATGGGGGCCCACAAGGGATTTGGCACAGGCCACCGGTGCCGTTGCGGGGGCGATGGGTGCTTTTGGCAGTTGTGATCCGCACCACTGATGCGCGGGATCCGCGCCATTCCGCCGGAGCCGGCCCATCAATACAGTTCGGGCATTGATCCATGCCATTTACATGTTGGACCTGTATGGGTCCGAAACCTAGGGTGCTGGATATGAAGAACATCGCTGTCCTCCAAGTAGGGCCCCTCATGCCAGTCGTCCAGGAAACGATCATCGGCGACTACGGAGCGGTCCGGCTGCCCGATACCCCGGAAGAGCGGACGGATTTCCTCCGCCAGCACGGCGGCACCTTCGACGTGGCGGTGACCTCAGGGAAGTTCGGGGTGGGGACGGACCTGATGCGCGCCTTGCCCAACCTGCGCGCAGTCATCAATTTCGGCGTCGGCTATGACACCACGGACGTGGCACAGGCGTTCGAGCGCGGCATCATCGTCAGCAACACCCCGGATGTCCTGAATGACTGCGTTGCTGACACCGCCATTGCCCTGTACGTGGATGTCCTGCGCGGAATCAGTGCCGCTGACCGGTTCGTCCGTCGCGGTGACTGGCTCAGCAAGGGCAACTTCCCGCTGACCACCAAAGCCAGCGGCCGCAAGGTGGGCATCCTTGGACTGGGCAGGATCGGCAAAGTGATCGCCCGGCGCCTGGAAGGCTTCGACTGCGAGATCAGTTATCACAGCAGGAACCCGGTAGCCGGCGTCGGTTACCGGTACGCGGCCTCACCGCGTGAACTCGCCGCAGGGTGCGAGGTACTCATCGTGGCCGCGGCCGGCGGACCGGGTTCGACGGGTCTGGTGGATGCGGAAGTCATTGAAGCGCTGGGCCCCCGGGGCTACCTCATCAACATTGCCCGCGGATCGGTAGTGGACCAGGACGCCCTGGTGGACGCACTGCTGTCCGGCAGGCTGGGAGGAGCGGGCCTGGACGTCTTCGTTGACGAACCGAAGGTTCCTCAGGACCTGCTGGAGCTGGACAACGTGGTCCTCCTGCCGCACCTGGGAAGCGGCACCAACGAAACCCGGGCTGCGATGGCAGACCTGACCCTGGCCAACCTGCGCTCCTATGCCGAGACCGGCTCCGCGGTAACCCCCGTGCACCCGTAACGGCAGTATTTACCAGCGGGCAAGGCTAAAAACAAGAAGAGCCCCGATCCTCAGATCGGGGCTCTTCTCAATTGCGTGCGCGAGGGGGGATTTGAACCCCCACGCCCTTTCGGACACTGGCACCTGAAGCCAGCGCGTCTGCCGTTCCGCCACTCGCGCGCAACTTCTTCCACGCCACTACGGCCGGTTTCCCGATTCGCAGTCTTGTAAAAGCAGCGAGATCAAGCATAACGGACACATACCGCAAAACACCAATTGAGCAGTGGAAGCCCTCCGGACCCGGCCGCAGAACGCCAATTGCCCGAACCCGGCCACCCGCCGCCAGGGCCTTTCCGCCAAGGACCGGAGGTGCCGCGGGCCGAACTTTTGAAAGCGGCGGGCCGTTGTGGATTAAGGTCATTCGCAGGCCATCCCAGTAGTATCGGATGTAGGAGTGGCTGCCGTGTGCAGCCATACCAGCGAGTGTCTACTGAACGCCGGGTGAAGTTCCGGACTGCGAACTGCCCCTCAGCCGGAGGGAAAGGAGGAGAACCATGGGTCTGCTGGACAAAGTGGAGCGCGGCATCGAAAAGGCCGTTCGTGGCGTCTTCTCCACCGGCTCAAAAGCGCAGGTCGAACCCGTGGAAATCGCCAGCAGGCTGCGCCGGGAAGTGGACCACAGGGCCCTTACCGTTGCGGCCGGACGCACCCTCGCCCCGAATGTTTTCGATGTCCAGCTCAGCGACGACGACTTCAAGCGGGCCCAGGAATGGGGAACCCCGCTGGCCGAGGAACTCTGTGACGTCGTCATCAACCACGTCCGCAGCCAGGGCTACACGCTGCAGGGATCTGTCCGCATTTCCTTCCGGCGTGATTCCGAGCTCCGGGCCGGGGACTTCGAGATCGCTTCCTCCACCGAAAAGTCCAAGGGCAACGGCAGCGCCCAGCCGTCGCGCCCCGCAGTGCCGGCCGCTCCCAGCCGCCAGCCTGTCAGGCTGCAGCCGGTCCTGGACATCGACGGCCAGCGCTACTCACTGAACGCCCCCTCCATCGTGCTGGGCCGGTCATCCGAGGCCGATATCCACGTGGAGGACACCGGAGTTTCCCGCCGGCACCTGGAAATCCGCACGTCCAACGGTGCCACCAGCGCCGTGGACCTGGGCTCCACGAACGGAAGCTACGTCAACGGGCAACGGGTTTCGGGCAGCATTGAACTTACCGACGGCTCCACCATCACAATGGGACGGACAAAGATCATTTTCCGCCTGCTTCCTGCCAACCCTGGTGGCCACGCATGAGCGACCTGACCATTACCGCACTGCGGTTCGGCTTCCTGCTGCTCCTGTGGGTGCTCATCTTCAGCATTGTCTCCGCCATGCGCCGGGACCTGATGGTGGGCCGCAAGGCCGCCTCCGGAGCCCCCACCGCCCGTGAGGTCCGCAAGAACCCGGATCTCGCCGAAGCCCCGCCGCAGCCGGTGAAGCAGCAGGCCAGGCAACTGGTGGTGGTAGAGGGACCCCTGAAGGGAACCACGCTTCCGCTGGCCGCCAGCCCGGTCCTGCTGGGCCGCGCCCAGGAAGCCACCCTGGTACTCGAGGACGACTACGCCTCAGGCCGCCATGCGCGGCTGTTTCCGCAGGGCAGCCGCTGGTTCATCGAAGACCTTGGATCCACCAACGGCACGTACCTTGCGGACCAGCAACTTACCCGTGCCCTGCCCGTTGAGCCAGGTGTACCTGTGAGAATCGGCAAGACGGTCATCGAATTGAGGCCGTAGCTGTGGCCGTTTCCGAAAACCCCGCAACCGGGCCCCAGCCCGCGCCGCGGCCCCTCATCATGCGCTACGCGGCCCGGTCCGACGTCGGCCGGATCCGCTCCAAGAATGATGACTCCGCCTACGCGGGCCGGCACCTGGCCGTCGTAGCGGACGGCATGGGCGGCCATGCCGGCGGCGACGTCGCCTCCGCCGCCACAGTCCTGGACATGATCCACCTGGACCGCGCGGACTATGAGGGCGACGCCGGCACCATCCTCGCCGACGAGATCCAGACAGCAAATTCCCTGCTCTCCGAGCTGGTCCATATCAATCCCAAACTCGCCGGGATGGGCACCACCGTGACAGCGCTGCTGCTTGCGGAAGGACAGCTGCATTTCGCCCACATCGGCGATTCACGCGCCTACCGCCTCCGGGACGGCGAATTCGAACAGGTCAGCGTGGACCACACGTTCGTCCAGCGGCTTATCGATGAAGGCCGGCTCAAGCCCGAAGAAGCGGAAACGCATCCGCACAAGAATGTGCTCATGCGCGTGCTCGGTGACGTGGATGCCAGCCCCGAGCTGGACCTGGACACGTTGGAGGCCCGGCCGGGTGACCGCTGGCTCCTCTGTTCCGATGGCCTCAACTACGTCGCCGGCCACGCCGTGGAACGGACAGTCAAGGAAACCCCAAACCTCCGCGAGTGCGTGGAAACACTGGTGGACCTCACCCTGGAGGCCGGCTCCCCGGACAACGTCACGGTCATCATGCTCGAGATCGCGGAAGAAACGCCCGACGACGTCAGCACTGCCGCCGTCGACGTCATTCCGGCCGCGCGGGCCACGCAGCCCGCTGACGCGCCTGCCGCGTCTGCCGCACCAGCGGCGGGGACCGCGGAAGCCTCGGACTCCGACACAAAGGATGCCCTGGACCCGGAGGCCAAATCCCTGCCGACGGATGCCAGGACGTCCGGCGGCAGCGAACCCGGCTCCGGGCCCTCGGAAGACAAGACACCGGACCCGGGATCCACCGATCCCCACCTCGGGGAGCACCTGTCCGCTGAAGTCCTGCGCGAAGAACTGTCCTCGCGTCCCCATGAACTGGTGGGCGCCGCGGCAACCGCCGCCGAGTCCGGCTCCATCCCCACCATCGCCGGACGTACCGTGGCCCGCAGGGCCGCCACAGTTCTCACGCATAAGGCTGAACCGGCCGCTAATGACGACGATGAAACGCTGGTGCCGCTGAAGCCGCGCCGCTGGATTACCTGGTCCGTGGCGGCAGCTGTTGTGGTGGTCCTGGGTATTGGACTGTGGCTTGGCTATGCCTGGACCCAGACCCGCTACTACGTGGGCGAGTCCGACTCCCGTGTTGCCATCTTCAACGGGGTTTCCCAGCGGCTTGGCCCCATCCAGCTCTCCAGCCTGGAAACCGTGACGGATATCCGGATGGATTCGCTCCCCCAGTTTTCCCAGCAGCGGGTCCGCCAGACCGTCCCCGCCAGCGACCTCTACGACGCGCAGCGGATCGTGAAGAACCTCGAACTTACCGGCACCACGTCGCCTGAAGAGGAGTGCCCTGCAGCTACGGCATCGCCGTCGCCCACCCCTGTGCCCACCACGCCCGCTCCGTCAGCTACGGCGTCAGCGGCTCCACCGTCCGCCGCCCCGGCATCCGGCAGCCCCACTCCATCGCCGAGCCCCACCGTCAACTGCGAGGGAGCCAAGTGAGCCAGCTCAGCACCGCCCTGAAGCCGCGCCGCAATGTTGAACTTGCGTTGCTGGTCCTCGCCCTTGCCGTGGGCATCGGCGCCAACATGATGGTTGGCGTTGACAAGGAAAAGGCCTTCGACTCCGATTTCTGGTTCCAGTCGAGCCTGCTCGCGGTGGCAGCCCTGGCTTTCCACGGCGTCCTGCGCTTCCGCGCAAAGTATGCCGATCCGGTTATGCTTCCCTTGGTAGTGGCGTTGAACGGACTCGGCCTGGCCATGATCCACCGCCTGGATCCGCCGGGCGCGGACACCGGCAACAACCAGCTCCGCTGGACGCTGATCGCCATGGCGGTGGCCATCGCCGTCATCTGGTTCCTCAAGGACCACCGGATCCTCCGCCGTTTCACCTTCATTTCCCTGGCCGCCAGCGCCCTGCTGCTGGTCCTGCCGCTCGTTCCCGGCATCAGCGCCGGGGAAATCCTGGGTGCCCGGGTGTGGATCCGGCTCGGCCCCATGACGTTCCAGCCGGGCGAAGTCGCCAAGATCACCCTGGCCATATTCTTCGCGGGGTATCTTTCCTCAAACCGGGACCTGATCCTGCTGGCCGGCCGCAAGATCGGCCCCCTGCAGTTCCCCCGGTTCAAGGACATGGGACCGATGATCGCCGCGTGGCTGGTCAGCATCGGCGTGCTGATCTTCCAGCGGGACCTCGGTTCGTCGGTCCTGTTTTTCGGCCTGTTCATCGTCATGATCTACGTTGCCACCAGCCGGATCAGCTGGGTGGTCATCGGCCTGGCCCTGATCCTCGGCGGCGGCTTCGTGGCCTCCCGGGTGTTCTCCCACGTGGAGCAGCGCATCAACGGTTGGATCAACGCCTTCACACCCGAGGTCTACGAAAACGGCAGCCGGCAGGTGATCCAGGGCCTCTTCGGCATGGCCAACGGCGGCCTGGTGGGTACCGGACTGGGCCAGGGCCGTCCGGACCTGGTTCCCTTCGCCAACAGCGACATGATCATCGCGTCCCTCGGCGAGGAACTGGGACTGATCGGTATCTTCGCCATCGTCCTCATGTACCTGCTGCTGGTGACCCGCGGTTTCCGCGCGGCGCTTGGCACCCGGGACGCGTTCGGCAAGCTCCTTGCCTGCGGCCTCTCGTTTGCCGTGGCCCTCCAGTGCTTTGTGGTGATCGGCGGCGTTACCCGCCTGATTCCACTGACCGGCCTCACCACGCCGTTCCTGGCGGCCGGCGGATCCTCCCTCCTGGCCAACTGGATCATCGTGGGTCTGCTGCTGCTGATTTCGCACACAGCCCGCGGCCCGGTGGACACCACTCCGCTGCCACCGTCCAAGAGCGCAGACACTACAGGCATTGATACTCCAACCGAGGCGGTGAAGCAGGCATGAACCAGGCCATACGACACTCATGGATAGCGGCGGTCGCCATGTTCGCCCTGCTCTTCGGCGCACTCAGCTTCGTGCAGGTGGTGGGCGCCGACGAACTGAAGGCCAACCCCCTGAACCAGCGCGCCATCCTGCAGAACTACTGCAGCGACCGCGGCGCCATCATCGTGGGCGGAACCCCGGTGGCCGAGTCTGTGGAAACGGGCTCCGAAACCTGCAAGTTCCAGCGCACCTACCCGCAGCCGGAACTGTATGCCGGCATGACGGGGTACTTCTCCCAGAACTACGGCGCCACCGGACTGGAGCGGGCCATGGGTGAAGTCCTCACCGGCGACTCCGACCAGCTGTTCCTGGACCGGGTAGGGCAGCTCTTCCTCGGAAACCAGCCCAAGGGTGCCTCCGTTGAGCTCACCATCGATCCCCAGCTCCAGCAGCTCGCCTATAGCCTGATTCCTGATGGCCAGCGCGGATCCATCGTGGTTACGAACCCCAAAACGGGTGCCATCCTGGCCATGGCATCGAAGCCGTCCTACGATCCCAACAAAGTGGCCGTCCAGGATCCCGAGGCGGAAAGCGCCAGCATCAACGAGTTCCTCAAGGTGCCCGGAATCAACCTGAACCAGAATGTCAGCGGCCCCACGGGTGAGCTGTTGGCCCCGGGCTCGGTTTACAAACTGGTGGACACGGCGGCGGCCCTTGCCTCCGGGAAGTACAACGCGGACAGTGTCCTGCCCAACCCGGCCGAAATGCCCTTCGACGGTATCTCCTACCGGCTTCCCAACTATGCCGGCGGCAACTGCTACACCAGGGACACCGCCAGTTTCGCGTTTGCCCTGCAGCAGTCCTGCAACACCCCCTTCGCGAGCATCGCCCTGGACCTGGGGCGTGACGCCATCGCTTCGCAGGCACAGAAATTCGGCTTCGGCGAGGACCTGGGGGACCAGCTCAAGCTCGGCTACGCCCGCGGCAACGGCTTCCCGGACGAACTGGACGCACCTGGCCTGGCCCAGTCAGCAATCGGCCAGAAGGATGTCCGGGCCACCCCGCTGCAGATCAACATGATGACGTCCGCGATAGCCAACGACGGCGTGCAGATGCGGCCCAGCCTCATCAAGACCCTCCGCTCCCCGGACCTGCGGGTCATCGACGAGCCGCAGCCCGAGCAGCTCCGGACCTCCACCACGCCGGAGATCGCCAACCAGATCACCGATTGGATGGTCAGCGCGGTCAGCGAAGGAATTGCGAACCGCGCAGGCGTCCCGGGCGTCCAGGTGGCGGGAAAGACCGGAACCGCGGAGCTGGGCAACGGCACCAACAACTCCTGGTTCACCGGATTCGCCCCCGCAAACAACCCGCAGGTGAGCGTCACCATCGTCATGGAGGGCGTGGACATCACCACCGGAGCACAGCTGACCAGTCCGAACGCGAAGAAAATTTTTGAGGCGGTGTTGAATAAGTGAGGCCTACAACCGGAATCACCCTCGGCGGCAGATTCCAGCTGACCACGCGGATCGCGATCGGCGGCATGGGCGAAGTCTGGAAAGCAAAGGACCTCGTCCTCGGCCGCATCGTCGCGATCAAGGTGCTGAAGGAGGAATACACCGGGGACCCGGGCTTCCTGCAGCGGTTCCGCGCAGAGGCCCGCCACACCGCACTCCTGAACCACGTGGGGATCGCCAACGTCTTCGATTACGGAGAGGAGGAAGGCTCCGCCTACCTGGTCATGGAGCTGGTGCCCGGCCAGCCCCTCAGCAGCATCATCGAGCATGAACACGTGCTGTCGCCGGACCGCACCCTGTCTATCATGGCCCAGACGGCGCGGGCGCTCTCTGTTGCGCATGCCCAGGGCCTGGTGCACCGCGACATCAAGCCCGGCAACCTCCTCATCACGCCGGACGGACGCGTGAAGGTCACGGACTTCGGCATCGCCCGCCTGGCCGACCAGGTGCCGCTCACCCAGACCGGCCAGGTCATGGGCACCGCCCAGTACCTGGCGCCGGAACAGGCCACGGGACAGACCGCCACGGGATCTTCGGACATCTACTCCCTCGGCGTCATCGGGTACGAGTGCCTCACCGGCCACCGGCCCTTCTCCGGCGAATCCCAGATTGCGATCGCCCTGGCCCAGGTGAATGACGCACCGCCGCCCCTGCCGGAGACCCTGCCTACACCGGTCCGTGCGCTCCTGATGTCCATGCTGGCCAAGGACCCCAAGAACCGGCCGGCAAACGCCATCAAGCTCGCCGAGGCGGCTGAGGCCATCCGCAACGGGGACGTTGGCGCAGCCCGCGCCGCAGTACCCGGCATGCTGCTCTTCGACGCGCCGGACACCGGCCCCATCACCGCCCCCGTGGACACAGCCACTGCACCCACCGGCGTGATCGGTGCGCAGCGGGATTCCTCACCCACAGCCACCTCCGCGCTCCCGGTGGTGGGAGCCGCGGCCGCCGGAGCCGCTGCCGGTGCTGCCGCAGCGAACGCTGCTGACGGCGACGCCGCGGACGGCAACGCACCGCAGGGACCGCTGGCCCGCGCCAACGCGCTGGCCGCCGAGCGAAACTGGCACCAGGAAGAGACCACGTACGACGACGAGCCGGCCGATGAGCCGCAGCGCAAGGGCCGCAGCCCGTGGACGTGGCCCCTGATCGCCTTGATCCTGCTCGTCCTGTTCGCACTGGTGGGCTTCCTGCTCAACAACATGGGGGTGTTCTCACCGTCCAACAGCCCCACGTCGGTTGCCACCTCAAGCAGCCCGAAGACCACCAGCGCCACACCCACCAGGAGCACGCCGCCTCCCAGCCCGACGCCGACGCGTGACACCCCCACCCCGACGCCCACGCCCACCCAGGAAACGGTGAACGTGATCCCGGATGCCTACCTGGGCAAGGACTACAGGACGGTCCAGTCAGAACTGTCTGCGCTGGGGTTGGTGGTTAACGGCGTCCAGCAGGAGAGCACCGAAGATCCCGGCACTGTCCTGGATTTGAACCCCACGGGCCCCGTCCCTGCGGGTTCAACCATCACGGTCACGTACGCCATCGCTCCGCCGTCGGCGCCGGCGCCCACTTCAGCCGCTCCCACACCAGTGCCCACGACGGCCCCGTCCACCGCACAGTCGGCTCCCTCCCCGCAGCTGCCGCTGCCCACCTGTTCCACCGGCCAGGAGCCGGGCACCCCGCCCACCTGCGCACGGTAAACGGACCTGAACGTGAACGAGTCATCGCGCGCACCGCTCCACCGGGAGGACAATGTCCCGGTGGACAACAAGCGTGTCCTGAGCGGCCGCTATGAGCTCGGCGGCCTCATTGGACGCGGTGGCATGGCGGACGTGTACAGCGGCACGGACACCAGGCTGGGGCGGACGGTCGCCATCAAGATCCTGCGGCCCGATATGGCCCGGGATCCCCAGTTCCAGGCCCGCTTCAAGCGTGAGGCACAGTCCGTTGCCGCCCTGAACCATTCGTCCATCGTGGCCATCTACGACACCGGTGAACAGCAGGTCCACGACGGTTCAGAGGAATCCGTCCGGCTGCCGTACATCGTGATGGAGTTCGTGGACGGCAAGACGCTCCGGGACCTGATCCGGGCCAAGGACGTCAGCATCGGGCAGGCGATCGACTACACGCTGGGTGTTCTCGGCGCCCTCGAATACAGCCACCGGGCCGGCATCGTGCACCGGGACATCAAGCCCGCCAACGTCATGTACTGCAAGGCAACCAATTCCATCAAGGTGATGGATTTCGGGATCGCCCGCGCCATGGCAGACTCCTCGGCCACCATGACCCAGACCCAGGCCGTGGTGGGCACGGCCCAGTACCTTTCGCCGGAACAGGCCCGGGGCGAAACCGTTGATGCCCGCAGCGATCTGTACTCGGCTGCCTGCCTGCTCTACGAAATGCTGACCTCGAGGCCGCCGTTCATCGGCGACAGCCCCGTTTCCGTGGCATACCAGCACGTCCGGGAAATCCCCGCGCCGCCCAGCAGCATCAATCCCGAGGTCTCAGCGGCGCTCGACACCGTCATGGCCAAGGCGCTGCAAAAGAACCGTGACGACCGGTTCCAGGATGCGGCAGCCTTCCAGCGCGCGCTCCGGGCAGCCCGGTCCGGCGTTGCCGTGCCCGCCGTGCCGGCATCCGAAGCCCCCACGGACCCCAACGACCATGTGCCGGCACCGGACAGCCCGCCAACGGAGGCCTTCGCTGCCGCCGCGGGCGCCGGTTTCCTGGACGATGCGCCCACGGGCCGCCTCGCCGTCACAGGCGGAGACAACGGCGGCACCCGGGCACCGCTGAGCGTTGCGGACGAGCCCGCCGATGCTGAGCCCCTTCCGCTTGGCCTCTCCCCGGAACGCGAGCCTTCCCCGCGGCAGAAGTCCCGGCGTCGGGCATGGATTGCAACCCTGGTGATCTTCACCGTGCTCATCCTTGCCGGCGGCGGCCTGTGGGTTTACAGCGTGGTGAACCGGCCTGCGCCGCCCCCGCCGAAGGTGGATATCCCGGCGGTGGCCTCCATGACGGAGTCGGCAGCCCTGCAGGAGCTGTACAACGCCAACCTGAAACCGAAGATTACGCGTTCACAGAACGACGCCATACCCAAGGGCATCGCGATCGGCACCGACCCGGTGTCCGGCCAGAAACTCGATCCCGGCGCAGAAGTGATCCTGAACATTTCCGAGGGCCCCAGTGCCGTAAAAATCCCGGAGACCATCCCCGGCTCCACGGAGGCGGCGGCACGTGACGTCCTGCGCCAGGTGGGGTTGGTGGGTGCGCCGTCAACCACCACGGCCAACAGTGCAACCGTGCCGGCCGGCATCGTTATCACCACCAGTCCCGCACCGGGGCAAAGCGTAGGGGTGGGTACCACCGTTGAACTGGTGGTTTCCACCGGCAAGGTGGCAGTTCCCGAGCTCCGCGGCCGCACCCGCGAGGAGGCGGAAGCAGCGCTCAAGGACCTGGGCCTGGTGCCGAACGTCGTTGAAGCGGAAAACGGCCAGGTTGAGGCGGGCCGGGTGACGGACCAGAGCGATGCCGTCAACGCCGCAGTGGAACAGGGAAAGACCATCACCTTCGTGGTGGCCAAGGCTCCACCGCCGCCGCCAACCGCCACTCCAAGCCCCACACCCACGCCGACATCAACCAGGGGCAACAGGGACCGGGACTAACCGGTCCCAACCTGGTCAATGTTGGATCGGGCGGGTCAGTGTTGGAGCGGGCGGCTCAGTGCTGGATCAGCGGGCTCAGCTTGGCTGCCCGCGCGGCCGCGCCCGCCATTCCCAGCGATTCGAGCCAGTTGCCCAGCATCTGGTAGCCGCCTTCGGTCAGGACCGATTCGGGGTGGAACTGCACACCGCACAGCGGGGCCGTCCGGTGCTGCAGCCCCATGACCACGCCGGATGCCGTCTGTGCAGTGACTTCCAGGACGTCGGGAATGGACTCACGGACGGCAGCCAGGGAGTGGTAACGCGTGGCGGTGATGGGGGAGGGGAGGCCGGAGAACACGCTGGTTCCGATGTGTTCCACCTGCGAGGTCTTGCCGTGCATGAGTTCGGGGGCGTGCGTCACGGTCCCGCCGAAGGCCTCTGCCAGTGCTTGGTGGCCCAGGCATACGCCGAACATGGGGACGCTGTTTTCACCGCACCACTTGATCAGTTCAATGCAGATGCCCGCCTCGGCAGGGTTGCCGGGTCCCGGTGACACCAGGACGCCGTCGCGGGTGCCGGCAAGTTCGATCGCTTCGGCGAGGGTGACGTCGTCGTTGCGGACAACCGTGGTCTCGGCGCCGAGCTCCTGGAGGTAGCCCACCAGGGTGTAGACGAAGCTGTCGTAGTTATCCACCACGAGGATCTTGGTTGTGGTCATGGCTGGCTTGCTGCACCAATCGTTGAGTCAGTGAATTGGGTGTACTCGGACATCCAAGGAAACAGGAACTGGACCATCAATACCAGTGCGGCCGCCAACAGCACCACTGATGTGACGATCCGCAGCCAGAGGGGCCCCGGAAGATGGCGGAAAATCCAGCCGTACATGCTCAGCCCTTCCCGATCGCAGCGGCCACCTGCGTGGCTATTTCGGCGGGCGGTCCGGCCGAGCCGGGGCGCCAACTGTCCATCAGGGCGTAGGCGATGATGCGTTCCTCCGCACCAAACCGCGGGTTGCAGCTGGTCATGGTGAGGAACCTTTCCGTGGGGGCCACGCCCTGGAGGGTGGGCACCGGGGCCAGGACGTCGGTGCGCGAGGGCATCACAATCTGGTTGTTCCGGAAAATATAGGTGTAGTAGCCGTCCTTGGTCTGGACGTAGATCTTGTCTCCCGGCACCAGCGTGTGGATGTTGTCCAGCACCGCACCGTGGGTCTGCCGGTGGCCGGCAACGGCGAAGTTGCCTACGGCCCCTGGCATCGCAGTCGAGTCGTAGTGGCCCAGGCCAAGGGTGTCCAGGACATCCTGGCTGGTTCCCTGCACGATGGGCCGGGTGTAATTGGGGCCGAACCTCGGGATGTACATGATGCCGATGGTTCCGGCGTGGCCGGGGGCGGCACCCACCACGGGCTCACCGAAATCCTCGCCTTCAGCGGGCGGGGCTGTGGGCGCCGGAGCCGGCGCAGCGCCGAGATCCTGGGCGAATTCCTTGATGACTTCGCTTTGCTTGGCGTCTGATTCAACGTTGGTCCACCACAGTTGCCATGCCACGAACAGTAAGAGGATCACGCCGGCGGTGATGAGCAGCTCGCCGACCACCTGTACAACACCGCGAAGGATAACGACGCAGGCAGTGGGCGGGGCGGCGGGCCTCGCCTTCTCCTGCAATACCACGCGTTCTCCTCGGGGGCGGTTCCGCTGGGCACCGGCGGCCCCGGAACTCCGGCTAGAATTGGCTGCTAGTAAGAATTGACCAAGATCGAGCAGACCGCTGGCAATGTCCTTCTTGCAGGATATCAAGCCCGGGACGCCGCGCTTGACAGCCGCCAAGGAGACCCAGTGCCCGAGTCAAAGCCCCGTAAAAAGACCGCCAGCACCGCAGAGAAGGCCGCGCCAGCCGCCTACAAGCCGAATCCGGTGTGGTTCAAGCCGGTCATGTTCGGGCTGATGATCATCGGCCTGTTCTGGATCATCACGTTCTACATCAGCGAGGGCCGCTTTCCAGTCCAGCCGTGGGGCTCCTGGAACATCGTGGCCGGCTTCGGCATCGCGATCGTGGGCTTCATGATGACCACCCGCTGGCGCTCCTGAACCATGCACGCCACGTACCGCCGCAATCGTTCCTGACAAGGGCCGGGCATGTCACCAAGTGCTGACCTGACAGTGGGCGACGACGGCCTCGCGCGTCCTGCGTGGGCCTCCACGGATCCGCTGATGCGGACGTATTACGACCAGGAATGGGGCCTGCCCGTCCGGGATGAGCACGGCCTGTACGAACGGATCTGCCTGGAGGGCTTCCAGGCAGGCCTCTCCTGGGCCACGATTCTCCGGAAGCGGCCAGCGTTCCGCACTGCTTTCGCTGATTTCAACCCCGATGCCGTGGCGTTGTACACAGACGGCGACGTGGACCGCCTCCTGCAGGACACCGGCATTGTCCGGAACCGGCTGAAGATTGTTGCCACCATCAAGAATGCCCGCGCCACCGTCGCGCTGCGGGAAGAGGGCGGCCTGGTGGATTTCGTCTGGGGATTCCAGCCTCCCACCACCCCCCAACCTCTGGTGCACACGGATATCCCCACACAGTCGGTGGAATCCGTGGCACTGTCCAAGGCCCTTCGCCGGAAGGGGTTCGCCTTCGTGGGCCCCACCACCATGTTCGCCCTCATGGAGGCCATCGGCATGGTGGACACACATCTTGTGGACAGCCACCGCCGGGGCTCCTCAGGCGTGTGGCCACACCCTTCCTGAGTTTGGTCCAAAACCCCCGTCGCCGGAGATCGGCAGCGGGGGTTTTGTTGTCTCCGGCGCTTTTGCCTGTGGGGAAAGTTATCCACAGTGTTGATAACCGTTGACACACCCTTGCCTGCGTCCTCAACCCCCGCGGACGCCGGGCTTTCTCGGAAACCCGCGCCTTGGATGCAGTTATTAACACTGTGGAATACCCTGTGGATAAGCCAACACCCCCAGAGTTACCCGCCGGTACCCACAGGACTGCGAGGTTCTATCCCCAGCTCCGTGCACCCGTTCCGAATCCTGGCTGCCAGATTCGCGGGTGCCCAGCAGGACCTGCAGCTTTTCCACTTACCAACACTGCGATACCCACAACTTATCCACAGCTGTGGATTTCTTGGCCGCAAGATCCCATGAGTCGCCCCGGACCCTTGTGATACGGGGGATTTCCAGCCGCGACTTACAGGTCTGTGACTTATTAACAGTGTGCAAAAGGCTGTTGATGGATGGCACTCAGGCGTTTCCATGCGGCCCGCTGAAGCCCAATCCGGCGAAGTTATCCACAAGAGGGCCCGTAATCGGCGGTTTTGTCCACTTAAGCACAGCCCTATCCCCAGAAGTTATCCACAGTTGTGGAGAAAATCCGCCTCTGTACCGCCCCAGCCCTGCGAGCAGGCCGTTGCATAGCGTCGCAAGCCTGAACTACACGCTTGTAAGTTACCAACACTGTGGATAAGGGCTGTGGATAAAAAAAACCCCCAGCCTCCACAAGGAGGCTGGGGGTTTAGGACGTGAGGCCCGTGCAGGCTACATCAGACGGAGACGCGCACCCATACTGCCGCTGCGAGGAGCACCAGGACCGCGAGCAGGCCCGCGGCCTGGAGAAGCCCCCGCCGTGGACCCCGAGGCGTGTACGCGATCACGGCGGCGCACAGGGCGCCTGTGACCAGCCCGCCGAGGTGGGCCTGCCAGGCGATCTGCGGGACCAGGAAGCCGATGGCGCCGTTGATGGCAATCAGGATCCACAGCTGCCGTGTATCCCCGCCACGCTGGCGCTGCACCAGGAGCATGGCACCGAAGAGGCCGAAGATGGCACCGGACGCGCCCACCACTCCATACAGGGGCTGGCCTGGAACGTAGAGGGGAGTGAGGAGCAGGTACCCCACCGAACCGCCCAAGGCGGACAGCAGGTACACCGCAAGGAAACGGACACGGCCCAGGAGGGGCTCCAGTGCCTGCCCGAAGATCCACAGCATGTACATGTTCAATGCAATGTGCAGGATGAATCCCTGGGAATGCAGGAATGCTGCCGTGAGCATCCGCCACGGCTCAAACTCGCCGTACCGCGGTTCGGCGTAGATGTTGGCAAAACCCAGGCTTTGGTAGACGGCGTCGTTGGGGATGATCCATTGCAGGACATACAGCACCGCGCAGGCGGCGATGATCCCGAACGTCACCATGGGCTTGCCCGTGGCAACGGTGCCGCCGTAGACGGACCGGACCTCCGGCGTCGTAGACCTTGTTTCGTTGACGCAGTCAACGCATTGGAATCCGACGGCGGCCGCCCGCTGGCAGTCGGGGCATGCGGGACGCCCGCACCGCTGGCAGCGCACATAGGAGGGCCTGTCAGGGTGCCGGGGGCATACCGGGACCTGGGCGGACGGCTCGGCCGACGGAATTCCGTAACTCATGGTGCGGGATTACAGCTGTTCGATATCGATGCTGTTGATGGTGACATCCTCCACCGGGCGGTCGCCCATGCCGGTGCGGACGCCCTCGATGGCGTCAACGACCTTCTTGGATTCGTCATCGGCCACTTCACCGAAGATGCTGTGCTTGCCCTGCAGCCAGTCGGTGGGGATGGTGGTGATGAAGAACTGTGAACCGTTGGTGCCCTTGCCCATGCGGATTCCGGCGTTGGCCATGGCCAGCTTGTACGGGGCGTTGAAGCTGAGTTCAGGGTGGATTTCGTCGTCGAAGTTGTAGCCCGGTCCGCCAACGCCACGGCCGAGGGGATCGCCGGCCTGGATCATGAAGTCCTTGATGATGCGGTGGAAGATGGTCCCGTTGTAGAGCGGGGTGCCGGTCTTGGCCTCGCCCGTTTCCGGGTGGGTCCAGTCCTGCTCGCCCGTGGCGAGTCCAACGAAGTTCTTGACGGTCTTGGGCGCGTGGTTGCCGAAGAGGTTTACCACGATGTCGCCGAGGCTGGTGTGGATGGTTGCTTTTGCGGTTGCGATGGCAGTCATAGGGCCCATTCTTCCATGGCGGACTATGACGTTGGCGGCCCCTGTACCAGTTCCGCGCTGGGTGAAATCGCCCTAAAATCCGCAGAGTGAATAGCCCGTGAAGTCTCAGGCACGTAGGCTAACCACAGAACCGTCACATTAATCGGGAGGTAGTTGTGAAGAAGTCTGATCGTATTGCCCGTGACCTTGAGCAGTCGGTCACCCATGCCGTGGAAAATGCCAAGGACTGGGCAACCCCCCGTGTGGAAGCCGCTGTTGACTGGGCAGTTCCCCGCCTGCAGCACGGCCTGGACACAGCATCACCCAAAATCCAGGAGGGGCTGAAGTCCGCCGCCCATAACCTTGCCGACGGCGTTGCCACCGTGACCCCTCGCCTCCAGGACGGCCTGGCGCAGCTGGCGCCCAGGATCAATGACGTGGTCGAGAACGCATCACCCAAGCTCCATGAGGCACTGGACAAGGCCACCCCTGTGGTCCTCAACGCGCGCGACCGCGTGGTGGTTGAATACCTGCCCAAGCTCTCGGACCAACTCGGCGTCGCCTCGGAGGCCGTGCACCGCACCCTCGAAGGCGCTCCGGCCCGCGTTGACGCCGTCGCCCAGCGGCTGGGTGACGCCGGAATCGTTCACACCATCCAGGAGCAGGCGCAGGCCACCGGCACCCAGCTGAAGGCAGCTGCCGCCGAGGCCGGCCGCAGCGTGGGCATCCAGCTGGCCCAGCCGGAGCCGAAAAAGAAGCGCGGATGGCTGGTGTTCGGCGTTATCGCCGCCGCAGTCGCTGCCGGAGTTGCCGCCTGGAAGGCCTCAAAGCCCGTCGAGGATCCGTGGAAGACGCCCTCTCCGGTGACGCCCACGCCTGCCCCGGTTCCGGCCACCACGGTTAACGAGGTCAAGGAAACCACCGCCGACGCCGCCGAAAAGGCATCGGATGCAGCAGGTTCCTTCGCTGCCGCCGGCGCCGACAAGGTAGCCGAGTCCGCTGATGCAGCCAAGGAAAAGGCGGAGGACGCAGCCGACAAGGCCAAGCATGTTGCCGAAGATGCATCCGATGCCGCTCCCAAGGTGGCCACCGATGCAAAGACGGCCACCCGCAACATCGCCAACAGCATCCACAACGGGGATAAGGGCTCAACGCAGGCCTGATCCCGGTCCAGCAGGTCCACGGCAGGGGTCCCGTTCTTCGGAACGGGGCCCCTGCTGCTGTTTCCGGAGGCCGCGACGCTGTTTGGGGGGTGGCCGCCGCTCCCGGCCGGGGAGGGCGGCAATGCTAGATTTGGACTGATGTCAGCCGATCAATCCTCTGGGGATCCCTTGAACGACGCAGCCGAGTTGCCCCGCGTGTCCGTTGTGATCCCGGCCTACAACGAGGAGAGCGTCATCCGGCAGTGCCTCATCGCTGCCATCTACCAGTCCGTCCCCGCCCACGAGATCATCGTGGTGGACAACCTCTCCACGGACCGGACCGCCGCCATTGTCCGGCAGATGCAGCTGGAGTATCCGGAAAGTCCCATCCTTCTGCTGAGCCAGGACCGGGATCAGGGCCTCATCCCCACCCGGAACTTTGGCCTTGACCATGCCACCGGGGACGTCCTGGGCCGGATTGACGCGGACTCGGTGGTGGAGCCGGACTGGGTGGAGCAGGTCCAGAGGGCATTCCAGGACCACTCAGTACAGGCGGCCACCGGCCCGGTGGTCTATTACGACATGCCTATGCGGCGCTTCGGGCTGAAAGCCGACGACAAGATGCGCCAGCTCATGCTGAAATTGGCGAAGCACCAGTACCACTTCCTGTTCGGCTCCAACATGGCGCTGCGGTCCACCGCGTGGAACACCATCCGTGCCGAAACCTGCCGGGATGAAAAGGACGAAATGCATGAGGACATCGATTTGTCCCTGCACCTGGCCGAACACGACCTGAAGGTCCAGTACGTCCCGCAGATGGTTTCCGGGATGTCCGCGCGCCGGCTTGAGGACTCCCCGCGGGACTACCGCTACTACGTCACCCGGTTCGACCGCACGTACAAGGCGCACAACGTCAAGAAGATGGCGCTCAAGGCACCCATGGTGGTCTTCTTTTCGGTCTACTTTCCCGCCAAGCTGCTGCGGGCCATCCACACGGTCAACACGGCCCAGCCCGTCCGGCGCGGGGGCCAGTAGCTCCTGCCTTCGCAGGTCCCTAGTCCGTGCCGAGCTCCGCTATCCGGTCCGACGGCGGTTCGGTGCCGGGTGCCTCGCTGCGGAGCTGTGCCCTTCCGGACCTTTGCCCAGCCACCACGACGGCGAGCCCCACCATGATCAGGCCCAGGCCGGCGTAGGTACCCGCCGGCAGGGTCTCACCAAGGAACACGGACGCCAGGAGGGCCGCGCCGGGGATCTCCAGGAGGATGATCATCGAGACCAGCAGCGGGCTCATGGTCGCCAGGAGGTGGTTGAAGGCTGTATGCCCCACCAGTTGGGCGCACACGGTGATGGCAAGGATCCCCAGCCAGCCTCCGGCGTCGAACCCGGAGAGCGGCTGCCCGGTGGCCAGCGCGAGTACCGCCACCAGGGCAGCACACATGCCGTAGCAGAGCGCTGTGTAGGTGCCGGTGGTCATGCTCTGCCGGGCCTTGCCGCCCGCCAGGGTGTACAAACCCGCCAAGGCTCCGCCGGCCAGGGCCAGCATGTCACCGAGCAGCGCCTCAGGCGATGACCCCATGTCGAATCCAGTGATGGCGACGACCCCACCGAAGGCGATTCCCAGTCCTGCAAGAACCTGCCAGCGGTGCCGTGTGCCGCGCAGCAGCTGGAAGATGGCGATCCAGGCCGACTGCAGGCAGACGAGGGCCGTGGCGGCGGCCACGGAAGTGAGCTGGAGGGAGGTGATAAAGCAGGCGAAGTGCAGGGCGAGGGCGACGGCGGCAAGAAGGGACCAGCGGAACTCGCGTCCGGTGATGCTGCCGAACCTGCGCGGCTCGCGGACCAGGGTGGGACCGGCCATCACCACTGCCGCGATGGCGTTCCGCCAGAAGGCGATGGCCAGGGCACTGACGCTGGTGGCTCCAAGGGTGGCTGCGATCAGCGGCCCGGACGACGCAACGCCCAGGACACCCATGGCTGCAATGAACAGGGTCACCGCACCACCCTTTCACACCGTCAACAGGGACAAGGCTGACAAAGCAAAAGTCCCGGTCCGCATTTCCGCGGACCGGGACTTTCTTATGGTGGAGGCACGGGGACTCGAACCCCGAACCCCCTGCTTGCAAAGCAGGTGCGCTACCAATTGCGCCATGCCCCCATAAGAAGCAACCCGTCAATCATACCCCAGAACCCGGGAGCCTTTGACCAGCTTCCAGGCCGGGCGTCTGGCCTAGTTCACCGTGTCGGTGGACTTGCTCCAGACATCTTTCCGGGCTTCGGATTCCTGTGCTTTCCGGTAGAGCAGGACGCCTGCGATCGCCGCTGCCAGTACAAGCAACTTCTTCACATGCTCCCCGTTCCGGCCTGCTGCAGTGTTCCGCAGACAAACCTCAACTTGAACCTGCACAGGTTCCGTGGGCGTACCAGGACTTGAACCTGGGACCTCTTCGTTATCAGCGAAGCGCTCTAACCGCCTGAGCTATACGCCCCGATGCCTCATCGGGCCGAGACATGACTTTACAGCACATCCCGGCCCGATCTCAAATCGGGCGCTTCCACCGGCTCCGGGGCCGGTGGAAGCGGTGTCCTAATCGTCGGTGAGGGTCACGCCGATGCCGCCCACCAGGGTGGCAGAGATGTTGTAGAGGACAGCCGAGAGCATGGACAGAGCGGTCAGCAGGACCACGTTCACCACGGCGATAATCGTGGCGAAGGACGCCACCTGGCCCAGCGATGCGACCTTCTTCAGTTCGAACCCGCCGCCCTCGGAACCGGCCAGCGTGCCCAGCAGGCTGTCCACCTGGTCGAAGATACCCGTGAGGTCCAGGACGGTCCACAGGACGATGGCAGCCACGACCGTGACGATGCCGAGGGCCACAGAGAGCAGGAACGCCATCTTCAGGACGGACCAGGGGTCCACCTTGCTGATAAGCAGGCGGGCACGGCGTGCCTTGGCTTTCGGCGCCGGCTTCACGAGGCCCGGGCCGCCCTGGCCAGGGGCACCCTGCGGACGGGGTCCCGCAGAGGCAGGGCGTTGTCCCTGGGCCGGACGCTGGCCGGGCTGGCCCTGCTGGCTTCCCTGGCCGGGATGGGACGGACGCTGTCCGGGAACCGAAGGACGCTGGCCGGGGGCACCGGCGGGCGCGGAAGGCCGCTGCTGCGGACGGACAGGGGCATTCACCCGGGGTGCCGCCGAGGGCCGGTTACCATCGGGAACGGTGCTGTTCGGCTTGGGAAATGAGTCGGAATTACTCACTCGGTTACCTCCGTGTTGTCGTCGTTCGGCTCAGCGTCGCCCGAGGCGTCCTCTGACTCAAAGGCCGGTGATTCTTCAGCCAACGTTACGTCATCCTCCGCTGATTCTTCGTCCTCGAGACCGCGTTCGCTGTTGCGGGCAACCTCGATGATGCGGTCGTTCTTGTCCGGCTTGGCAAAGATGACGCCCATGGTGTCGCGTCCCTTGGCAGGGACACCGGCGACGGAGGAACGGACAACCTTGCCGCCCTCCATGACCACCAGGACTTCATCCTCTTCCTGGACAATCAGGGCGCCCACGAGGTGCCCGCGTTCTTCCTGGTACTTGCCAACCTTGATGCCCAGGCCACCGCGGCCCTGCAGGCGGTATTCCTCCACGGCGGTGCGCTTGGCGTAGCCGCCTTCGGTCACGATGAACACGAAGGACCCGTCAGTGACCACATCGGCGGCCAGCAGTTCATCATCCTCCCGGAACTTCATGCCGGTCACGCCGGATGTGGCACGTCCCATGGGACGCAGCGCATCGTCGGTGGCGGTGAAGCGGATCGACTGGCCCATACGGGATACCAGGAACAGGTCGTCGGTCTCGGAGACCAGCTGGGCGGAGACCAGTTCGTCTCCGTCCCGCAGGTTGATGGCGATGACGCCGGCGGAGCGGTTGGTGTCGTAGTCCTCCAGCCTGGTCTTCTTCACCAGTCCCCGCTTGGTGGCCAGCACCAGGTACGGCGATTGCTGGTAGTCCTTCAGGTCCAGCACCTGGGCAATGTGCTCGTCAGGCTGGAAAGCAAGGAGGTTGGCCACGTGCTGGCCCTTGGCATCGCGTCCGGCTTCCATCAGCTCATAGGCCTTGGCGCGGTAGACGCGGCCCAGGTTGGTGAAGAACAGAAGCCAGTGATGGGTAGTGGTGACGAAGAAGTGCTCCACAACGTCGTCACCTCGCAGCTGGGCACCCTTGATACCCTTGCCGCCGCGCTGCTGGGAACGGTAGTTGTCGCTCCGCGTCCGCTTGACGTAGCCGCCGCGGGTAATGGTGACCACCATCTCCTCTTCGGGGATGAGGTCCTCCATGGACATGTCACCGTCAAAACCCATGAGGATCTTGGTGCGGCGGTCATCGCCATGTTTGTCCACGATTTCGCCCAGCTCGGTGCTGATGATCTCGCGCTGGCGCTCCTCGGAAGCAAGGATCGCGTTGTATTCGGCAATCAGGGCTTCGAGTTCGGAGTGCCTGTCCTGGATCTTCTGGCGTTCCAGGGCTGCGAGACGGCGCAGCTGCATGTCCAGGATGGCCCGGGCCTGCAGTTCGTCGATGTCCAGCAGTTCCATCAGGCCGTCGCGGGCTGCTTCGGTGGTGTTGGATGCGCGGATCAGGGCGATGACCTCATCCAGCATGTCCAATGCCTTCAGCAGCGCCCGCAGGATGTGTGCTTCTTCTTCGGCCTTGCGCAGGCGGTAGCGGGTCCGGCGTGCAATGACGTCCATCTGGTGGGTGACCCAGTGCCGGATGAAAGCATCCAGGCTCAGGGTACGCGGAACGCCGTCCACGATGGCCAGCATGTTGGCTGAGAAGTTGCTCTGCAGCTCCGTGTGCTTGTAGAGGTTGTTCAGCACAACCTTCGCCACGGCATCGCGCTTGAGGACAATGACCAGGCGCTGGCCGGTGCGGCCGGACGTCTCATCGCGGAGGTCGGCAATGCCCTGGATCTTGCCGTCCTTGACCAATTCGGCGATCTTGATGGCGAGGTTGTCGGGGTTGGCCTGGTACGGCAGTTCAGTGACCACCAGGCAGGTGCGGTTCTGCAGCTCCTCGACATTGACCACGGCACGCATGGTGACCGAGCCGCGGCCGGTGCGATACGCATCCTCGATGCCCTTGTGGCCGAGGATGGTGGCGCCGGTGGGGAAATCCGGTCCCTTCACGCGGCGAAGGAGTTCCTCCAGCAGTTCCTCGCGGGTGGCAGCCGGATTGGCCAGGTACCACTGCACGCCGTCCGCAACTTCGCGGAGGTTGTGCGGCGGAATGTTGGTGGCCATGCCGACGGCGATGCCCGAGGATCCGTTGACCAGCAGATTGGGGAAACGGGCCGGCAGGATGGTGGGTTCCTGGTTCTTGCCGTCGTAGTTGTCCTGGAAGTCGACGGTTTCCTCGTCGATGTCCCGCACCATCTCCATGGCCAGTGGGGCCATCTTGGTTTCGGTGTAACGGGGTGCAGCCGCGCCGTCGTTGCCCGGCGAGCCGAAGTTTCCCTGGCCGAGGGCCAGCGGGTACCGCATGGTCCAGTCCTGGATGAGGCGGACCAAGGCGTCGTAAATCGCAGTGTCACCGTGCGGGTGGTACTGGCCCATGACCTCGCCCACCACGCGGGCACACTTGTTGAAGGAACGGTCAGGCCGGTAGCCGCCGTCGAACATCGCATAGAGCACGCGGCGGTGCACAGGCTTGAGCCCGTCGCGGACGTCCGGGAGGGCCCGTCCCACAATGACGGCCATGGCGTAGTCCAGGTAGGACCGCTGCATTTCCGTCTGCAGGTCCACCTGCTCCACGCGGTCGATCAGCACATCGCCTTCAAGAACGGTTTCCGGAATCCCGGCGTCGGGGGCCGGGTTCTCGGGTGTTTCGTCGCTCATTTTTTATTTTCCGTTTCAGGTATATGTCGGTTGTCGAATGTAGGAGCTATGTCCTAGATATCGAGGAACCTGACGTCCTTGGCGTTCTGCTGAATGAAGTTGCGCCGTGACTCCACGTCTTCGCCCATCAGGACCGAGAAGATCTGGTCGGCTGCGAGGGCGTCGTCCATGGTGACCTGGAGCAAGGTGCGGTTGTCCGGGTCCATGGTGGTGTCCCACAGCTCCGTGTAGTCCATTTCACCGAGGCCCTTGTAGCGCTGGATGCCGTTGTCCTTGGGAATGCGGCGGCCTGCTGCCTGGCCGGACACCAGTTTGGCGTCGCGTTCGCGGTCACTGTAGACGTAGTCGTGCGGAGCGTTGGACCACTTGATGCGGTATAGCGGCGGCTGCGCGAGGTAGACGTAGCCGTTCTCGATCAACGGCCTCATGTAACGGAACAGCAGCGTCATCAGCAGCGTGGTGATGTGCTGGCCGTCAACATCGGCGTCGGCCATCAGCACGATCTTGTGGTACCGCAGCTTGGAGAGGTCGAAGTCTTCGCCGATGCCCGTGCCGAAGGCTGTGATCATGGACTGCACTTCGGCGTTGCCAAGAGCCTTGTCCAGGCGCGCGCGTTCAACGTTGAGGATTTTTCCGCGCAACGGAAGGATGGCCTGGGTTTCGGGGTTGCGGCCGCGCTTGGCGGAACCGCCTGCGGAGTCACCCTCCACGATGTAGACCTCGCACTTTGCCGGGTCCTTGGACGAGCAGTCGGAGAGCTTTCCGGGCATGCCGAACGATTCCAGCGGGCTCTTCCGGCGGGCGTTGTCGCGGGCCTTCCGTGCGGCCATGCGCGCCTGGGCGGCCGAAATGGCCTTCCGGATGACATCCCGGGCCGGGCCCGGGTTGCGTTCCAGCCAGTCACCCAGGCCGTCCGTGACTACGCGCTGGACGAAGCCCTTGACCTCGGAGTTGCCGAGCTTCGTCTTGGTCTGGCCTTCGAACTGGGGCTCGGAGAGCTTCACGGAAATGACGGCGGTAAGTCCCTCGCGGATGTCGTCTCCGGTGAGGTTGTCGTCCTTTTCCTTGATGATGCCCTTTTCCCGGGCGTAGCGGTTGACCAAGGAGGTCATGGCCGCGCGGAAGCCCTCTTCGTGGGTGCCGCCTTCGTGGGTGTTGATGGTATTCGCGTAGGTGTGGACACTCTCGGAGTAGGCATTCGTCCACTGCATCGCCATTTCCAGCGCGATTTTGCGGTCCTTGTCCTCGGTTTCGAAGGCGATGACGTCCTCGTGGACCACATCAACCTTCTTGCCGGAGTTCAGGTGCTTGACGTAGTCCAGCAGGCCTTCGTCGTACTGGTACACCACCGTGCGGTGCTCGGCGCTGATCTCGCCTTCGGTGACCATGCCGTCCAGGTCCGGATCGGCGTCGGCCTCGTCTTCGGTGGCCGCTCGCTCATCGGTAAGGGTGATGCGCAGGCCCTTGTTGAGGAAGGCCATCTGCTGGAAGCGTGCGCGGAGCGTTTCGAAATCGAACTCGGTGGTTTCGAAGATCTCTGCGTCGGGGTAGAAGGTCTGCGTGGTGCCGGTCTGTTCCGTTTCCTCGCCCTGGACCAGGCTGCCCTGAGGCTTGCCGCCGTTGGCAAAGGACATCCGCCAAACATGCCCTTGGCGCCGGACTTCCGTATTTACCCGGCTGGACAGGGCATTCACCACGGAGATGCCAACGCCGTGGAGGCCGCCGGACACGGCATAACCGCCGCCGCCGAACTTGCCGCCGGCGTGCAGGATGGTCATGACCACTTCAACCGTGGGTTTGTGCTCAGTGGGGTGCATGTCCACGGGAATACCGCGGCCGTCATCCACTACCTTGACGCCGCCGTCGGCCTGCAGGACTATCTCGATGTGGGTGCAGTAGCCGGCCAGCGCTTCATCGACCGAGTTGTCCACCACTTCGTACACCAGGTGGTGGAGGCCGCGCGGACCGGTGGAACCGATATACATGCCGGGGCGTTTGCGCACCGCTTCGAGGCCTTCGAGGACAGTGATGTCACTGGCGCCGTACTCCCGTGGGGTGGCCGCTTCCGCCGTTGCGTCAGGACCGCCGGCGTCACCGGCTGCGGGGTCAACTGCCAGAATATCTGTATTGTCGTTAGCCACAGGCGCTGTCGACTCCTCGTTCTCGATGATGGCCGGCCGGTTCCTCCCTGGGTAAATACAGGAAGTCACCTGCCAACAGGCACAAACTTATGGCGCCGGTGACTTGTTGACGTTGTGGGGAGCCGCAGACCGCGGACCGGAGTGCGCGGAAAACGGACTCAGTCAACGTCTCACCCGCGCCCAGTTATCTGCAACAATTCTACCGCGAAGCGCCCCATATCCCCGCATTCCAGGGGCGTGGACGCGGTGCCGTGTGGCCATGGCAGGCCGCTGGCCCCGCCTAGGGCGCCCTAACGGAACCGCCTCTTGGTGCCTATACAGGCCGCGGCCCTTGCAGGCGCCTACACGGCCGCAGGCCGATTATCAAGAGATTGGCGACGGACTATCCGTAAGTATCCCGTGGTCCGCGACCGTTGACACTCCTGCCGCCCTTGCGCCAACTGGGCGCCGACGGGCCCAGAACCTGGATGCTGGTGACCACGCCGTCTCCCAGTTCCACCCTGAATTTCTCCAGCAGGCTGGCACTGAGGAGCCGCAGCTGGGTGGCCCAGGCGGTTGAATCGCACCTCACGTGCAGGGTGGTATCGGTAAAACTTTCCGGGGTGCAATGCGCTGAAATTTCCGGACCCACCAGGGTGGCCCATTCCGCCATGACGGAACCGACAGCCACGGGCGATGTCCAGCCCCGCTCGGCCACCAGCCGCCCCACCACCTTGCCGAGCCCCAACGGATCGCGGCCTGTGGCATGGAACTGGCTGAACCCGCGGGTGTCCCGGATGCTGCCCCTGGTCTTTTGTTGTCCGGGCCGTTGCGCCTTACGGCGGATCTCGCCGCGGGCTGCGGCGGCTTCGCGCATCCGGTTGAGCGCGGCCTGCGGAGCATCGATCTGGTCAGGATCCCGTCCGGGCTGCAGCCCGCCGGCGTCACTCTCCCTGCTCATCAATGCCTCCCGGGACCACTTTCACCCGCCGTCCGGACAGTTCTTCCGGGATATCGGCGTCGACGGCGGCGGTCACCAGGACCTGTTCCGCGCCGGAAACTATTGCGGCCAGTTTACGCCGCCGCTGGACGTCCAGCTCGGCAAAAACGTCGTCAAGGATCAGGATGGGGGCGGAGCCGCCGGTACGCGCATCATCAAGCATGACGTAGTAGGACGCCAGCCGCAGGGAGAGGCACATGGACCAGGTTTCACCATGGGATGCATAGCCCTTGGCGGGCGCCTGTCCCAGCACGAGTTCAAGATCGTCCCGGTGCGGACCCACCAGCGAGATGCCTCGCTCAAGCTCCTTCTTCCGTGATTCGCCGAACGCGCGGATATAGCGCTGGGTCAGCTCCTCGATACTGAGGCCGCGCAGGTCTTCGGCAGCGGCCGTGTCCCCCGGCCCCGGCCGGCCTGTGGCACCCAACGATGCGCCGTCGTCGTCCATCTGGTTCTGCAGCGTGGACCGGTAGATCGCGTCAGCCGGCTTGGACGCGTCGGTCAGCTCCGCATAGGCGCGGGAAAGGTGGGGCCGGAGAAGTTCCACCAGCTCGAGCCGTGCGTGCAGAAGCTCGGCCCCGGCCTTCGCCATGTGCTGGTCCCACACATCGAGGGTGGCTTCGTGGGCGGCGGTCACCCGCCCGGCACGGGCCGATTTCAGCAGGGCGTTGCGCTGTTTCAGCACGCGGTCGTAGTCGCTGCGGGTTGCGGCATGGTGCGGGACCAGGCTGGCTAGCAGTTCGTCCAGGAACCTGCGGCGGTTGGACGGATCACCCTTGACCAAGGCCAAATCTTCCGGCGCAAAGAGCACCGTCTGGCAGATGCCCAGCAGGTCCCGCGCCCGGACCGGATTGCTGCGGTTGATGCGGCCGCGGTTGGCCCTGCCGGCATTGATCTCCAGCTCCAGTACGGTGGTCTGGCCGTTGCGCACCAGCCTGGCCCGGACCAGTGCGCGTTCGGTGCCGAACCGCAGGAGCGGGCCGTCCGAACTGACGCGGTGGGAGCTGAGTGTGGCCAGGTAGCCGATGGCCTCCATCAGGTTCGTTTTGCCGATGCCGTTGTAGCCCACCAGCACCGTGACGCCGGGGCTGAGGGCAAGGTCCACCTGGGCGTAGCTGCGGAAATCGGTCAGGGAGAGGTGTTCCAGATACACGCGGGTTTCGACAATTCTGGGGACAGCGGGGTCCCCGGTGAGTGCTACTTGGCGGGACGGGTGGCGTGCCCGCCAAACTGGTGCCGGAGTGCGGACACCATCTTCATGGCAGGCGAGCTGTCCTCGCGGGACTCAAAACGGGCGAAGAGCGCTGCCGTGATCGCGGGAGCCGGGATGGCGTTGGCGATGGCTTCCTCAACGGTCCAGCGGCCCTCGCCGGAGTCCTCCACGTAGTCATCGATGTTATGCAGGCCGGGGTCCTCTTCCAAGGCCTTGACCAGGAGGTCGAGCAGCCACGACCGGACCACAGTACCTTTTTGCCAGGCGCGGAAAGTGCCGGGGAGGTCGCTGATGATGTCTTTCGAAGCGAGCAGCTGGTATCCCTCGGCGTATGCCTGCATCAGGCCGTACTCGATGCCGTTGTGGACCATCTTGGCGTAATGGCCCGCGCCAACGCCGCCCACATGGACGAAGCTGTCTGCGCGATCACCTTCCGGACGCAACGCATCGAAGACCGGCAGGGCCAGTTCCACATCCGCAGCGTCGCCGCCGGCCATCAGGCCATAGCCGTTCTGCAGGCCCCAGACGCCGCCGGAAACACCGCAATCCACGAACCGGATGCCTTTTCCGGCGAGGAGTTCACCATGTTTCTGGTCCTCGGTGAAACGGGAGTTTCCGCCGTCAATCACCAGGTCCCCCTGGTCCAGTTTGTCCGCGAGTTCGGTGATGACTGCATCTGTGACTGCGCCAGCGGGAACCATCACCCAGATCAGCCGCGGTGCGGGAACGGCGGCCAGGAGCTCATCGACAGTAGCCACGTCGGTCACATCGGGGTTCCGGTCGTAACCCGTGACCTCGATGCCGCCATTGCGCAGCCGCTCACGCATGTTGAATCCCATTTTGCCAAGGCCGATCAGTCCAATGTGCATGGTGGAACTCTTTTCTGGGCTAGTGGGTGGCGGTGGTTGGGGCCCCATAGGCGAGGGTCCAGGCCTGAGCCTGAGAAGGCTGGGAGCCGATGGGGACTAGTTGGGGAGACGAACCGGCATCACCAGGTACCGGTAGTCATCCTGGTCCTCGCCGTCGGCATCAGCCTGGGCGGTGATCATGGCCGGCTTGGGGGCTGACGTGAATGAGAACCGGACGAACTTGGTTTCAATCACGCTGAGGCCTTCCACCAGGTAGTGGGGGTTGAACGCCACGGTGATGTCGTCTCCGGAGAGCTGCGCTTCGAGTTCCTCGGATGCCTGGGCGTCTTCGCCGGTGCCTGCATCCAGGTTCAGCAGCCCGGCGGTGAACGCCAGGCGGACCGGGGTGTTGCGTTCAGCCACCAGGGACACACGGCGGACGGCTTCCACCAGTTCCTGGGTCTGGACCGTGGCGTGGATGGGCGTGGATTCCGGGAAAAGTGACCGGATCTTCGGGTAATCCCCATCCACCAGCAGGGACGTGGTGGTGCGTCCACCGCTTTCGAAGCCAATCAGGCGGGTGTCGTCATCGGACAGTGCCAGGCTGATGTCGCCGCTGTTGCCCAGTGTTTTGGCCACTTCGTTGAGGGTTTTGGCCTTTACCAGCGCACTGGTGGAGACGCCGGGAGTGACAGGCTTCCACGGTACCTCGCGCATCGCAAGACGGTAGCGGTCGGTAGCCAGCAGCGTGATGAGGTCGTCTTCGATTTCCATGCGCACCCCGGTGAGGATGGGCAGGGTGTCGTCCTTGCTGGCGGCAATGATCACCTGGGAAACGGCCTGTGCAAACGCATCACCGGGAACGGTGCCGCTGATGGCTGGAAGCGCGGGAAGCGGCGGGTATTCGGCCTCGGGCATGGTGGCGAGGTGGAAGCTGCTTCGGCGGCAGGTGAGAGTGACTTTGTTTCCGTCGGTTTCGACGTCGACGGGCGCCGAAGGCAGGCTTCGGCAGATATCCGCAAGGAGGCGGCCCGATACCAGGATGGTGCCCTCGTCACGAATATCGGCAGCAATCTCAAGGCGCGCCGACGTTTCGTAATCGAAGCTTGAAAGGCTGACGGTTCCGGCTTCTGCCTTGAGGAGCAGGCCGGAGAGGACTGGCACTGGCGGCCGCGGAGACAACGAGCGGGCTGTCCAGGTAACGGCTTCTGCCAGGACGTCCCGATCGACTCTGAACTTCACGGAGGGATGCCGCCTTTCATTGCTGCTGCCAAGTAGGCCGGAACCTCCGCAAGGGTGATTCCGGAAAATGATGCACCCGATTCCGGCAGGTGCATGGTCCGCGCTGAACGGAAACCACACAAAAACCCGGGGATGGGAGCGCTGCTGACAGCTTAGCCGGAAGATCCGGGATTAACCCATCCCCCAAAACCTCCCAGGCCCCTTCAGGGGGCCGATGGTCCCTGCACGGCACGAGGGGAAGGATCTTGTTGTTTGAGGGATTTTCAATTTTATGGGATTCGTAGTGTTAATAACTGCTGTGGAAACTGTGGATAACCCCGTCTCGCGGCGGAGATCCGCGGTTAAGCCCTGTTCACGGACTGTGAGTTAACTGGGTTTTAAACAGGGTGTGGATGGGGACAACCCAGAAGCCGGTTTTTAACGATCCACAGACGCCTTAAGGGTTTTAAGCCCATTAAGCGCGCTTGTCCCCTTAACTATCCACAGGCTTATCCACATGCACCTGTTAATAAGGTATAGATGCGGGGATCAGGAGTCGCGCTGCTGCTGCTTGATGCGGTTGGTCAGCTCCGTGACCTGGTTGTAGATCACACGCCGCTCGGCCATCAGTTCACGGATCTTCCGGTCTGCGTGGATGACTGTGGTGTGATCGCGGCCGCCGAGTTCCTGGCCGATCTTGGGGAGGGACATGTCCGTCAGTTCGCGGCAGAGGTACATGGCGATCTGCCGGGCGGTGACCAGTGTCCGGGTCCGGGACTTGCTGCAGAGCTCTTCCATGCTGAGTTTGAAGTAGTCAGCCGTCTGCTGGAGGATCTGGCCGGATGTGATTTCCTGGGCGCCGTCGTCGGTGATGAGATCCTTCAGGACCATTTCGGCCAGGGCAACATCCACGGGCTGCCGGTTCAGGCTGGCAAATGCGGTGACGCGGATGAGCGCGCCCTCAAGTTCGCGGATGTTGCTTGAGATCTTGGATGCGATGTACTCCAGCGCGTCGTCCGGGGCGGACAGTCCCTCGCTGAGGGCTTTCTTGCGGAGGATGGCGATGCGGGTTTCCAGTTCAGGGGGCTGGATGTCCGTCAGCAGGCCCCACTCGAAGCGCGACTTCATCCGATCCTCGAAGCCGGCAAGCAGCTTGGGCGGCTGATCGGAAGTGATCACCACTTGCTTGTTGTTGTTGTGCAGCGAGTTGAAGGTGTGGAAGAACTCTTCCAGCGTCCGGTCCTTGCCGGCCAGGAACTGGATGTCGTCAATGAGCAGGACGTCCACGTTCCGGTATGTGGTCTTGAAGCTGGCGCCCTCGTCGTCTCGGATCGAGTTGATGAAGTCGTTGGTGAACTCCTCGGAATTCACGTACCGAACCCGGATGCCGCTGTAGAGCCGGCGGGCATAGTGCCCGATCGCGTGCAGCAGGTGCGTCTTGCCCAGGCCGGAGTCGCCGTAAATGAACAGCGGATTGTAGGCCTTGGCAGGTGCTTCGGCGACGGCTACGGCGGCCGCGTGGGCGAAACGGTTGGATGAACCGATCACGAACGTGTCGAAGACATATTTGGGGTTGAGCCGGCCAAATTCGTGGGAGGTGCTCGGCAGCATGGGCTGCGGCTTCTGCTCGATCAGCTGGTCCTGCGCATAGGCAGGCTCAACCACGGGCTCAGGCTCTTTGTGGATGGGGACCAGATCGGTGTCGACGTCGATTGCGCACCTGATGTCCTCGGAGAAGACGTTGTGCAGGGCGTCGTCAAGGGCGTCCTTGACCTGCGTCTGCAGCACCTCGCGGGTGAGCTCGTTGGGAACGGCCACCAGGAGGGTGGATCCGATCAGGCCTTGGGCCTGGGCGAGGATGACAAAGCCACGCTGGCGCGGTGTTACCCGGTGGTCTTTCTCCAGCAGGCTGATAACGCGCCGCCAGGAACTTCCGACAGTATTGGCGTGGTTGGCTTCGTCTACTGTCATCAATCGGTTCCCTCAAAACTTGCTTTGCCCTGCATTACCTGCAGCCCCGGACCCGGAACCAAGATGCTGGCCCAGCTTCATCCACAGGGTTATGCACAGTCCGTGGATAATCGGCTACTGAGCCACTCTAGGGGATCAAAAGCCTAGAAGATAGCTGGGAAACTGCTTGTGGATAATTACACTGGTGTGGTTCGCTTTTGGCGCCTGTGAGCCACTTCATCCACAGGTGGTGGAGGGTAGTTAGACACAGCTGGGGATAGTGGTGGGGACCCCGCCCGGTTTGACTGCAGGGTCCAAATTGCCCTAACGTTGTGAAGTCCTTTGTGTCCGCTTTTTGGCCCCGACTGATTCTCCCAAGCGCACTGCGCCTGGGCAGCAGGGGGAAGCGTGCATATACAAAACTTAGCGTCGGCCAGTTCTTCCCCATCTTGATCGGGTGGACGCACCTTTGATCCACTGGAGTAACTAACGTGAGCAAGCGGACTTTTCAGCCGAATAACCGCCGTCGAGCCAAGAAGCACGGCTTCCGCCTTCGTATGCGTACCCGTGCCGGCCGCGCCATCTTGGCAGCCCGCCGTGGCAAGGGCCGCACCGAGCTGTCGGCTTAGATAACTGACTTGTCGGTAGATACCTTCCTTGCGAGTTTAAGGTGCTGGCCACCCGCAACCGCCTGAGGACTTCCACCGACTTTTCAACAACCGTACGTTCCGGTGTCCGCAATGGACGCCGGAACGTAGTGTTATATGCGGCAGCCATCGCTGCCGACGAACCCAGCCGGATCGGGTTCATCGTTTCCAAGAGTGTCGGGAACGCTGTGGTCAGGAACCTCGTTAAGAGGAGACTACGGGAAGCAGGTGCTGCGTCGCTGCGCGAACACGGCACCGGCCTCGCCATAGTGGTCAGGGCGCTGCCTGCGTCCGCTTCCGCCAGCTGGGACCAGCTGCTGGAGGACTATAACGCTGCACTTGAGTCGACGCTGAACCGACTGGCCGGCCGCCCTCGAAGGGCTGCTGCCAAGGGTTCGGCTGGTACAACACAGAAGGGGACACCGCGTGCCTAACGCCACCGCCGTCGTCGCCCATCTTCATCCTGTTCCCGCCGCCGTCCTGCTGTTTCTCTGGAACGCGCCCCGGAACATCCTCATTCTCCTGCTGAAGGCCTACCGCAAGGTGATTTCACCCTTGTACGGCCAGGTCTGCCGGTTTTTCCCTTCATGCTCGGCTTATGCCCTTGAAGCTGTCACCGTCCATGGCGCTGTTAAAGGAACCTGGCTGGCCGTTCGCCGCCTGGGCCGCTGCCACCCATGGAACGCCGGCGGAGTGGACCACGTCCCCGCCGGCAAGCGGGAATGGCCTGAAAACCAGACCCCCACAATTGTTGTGCTGAACAATCCGGACAGGTACCTGGTTGCTCGGACTGATGAAGAAGGCCGCAGTGCGGCCTGACGAATAGGGATAAGTATGGACTTTTTCGGAACAATCATGGCCCCGTTCAAGTGGCTGGTTTCCATCATCATGATTGGATTCCACGATGGGCTGAGCACCATCGGAATGCCCGCAGCGAACGGCTGGACCTGGACGCTGTCCATCATTGGGCTGGTGTTGGTGATCCGTGCCGCCCTGATCCCGGTGTTCGTCAAGCAGATCAAGGCCCAGCGCGGCATGCAGTTGCTGCAGCCTGACCTGAAGAAGCTGCAGGACAAGTACAAGGGCAAGACCGATCAGCTCTCCCGCCAGGCCATGGCGCAGGAGCAGATGGCCATGTACAAGAAGCACGGTACCAACCCGTTCTCGGCCTGCCTTCCCATGCTGATCCAGATGCCCTTCTTCTTTGCACTCTTCCAGGTGCTGTCGGGAATCTCCCAGGCCAAGGACCAGGGCAACGGCATTGGCGCCATGAGCCACGAGCAGGTTGTCGAGTTCGATGCGTCGAGCATTTTCGGAGCTCCGCTGTCGGCCTCCTTGCTGCACGGAGGCGGTGAGGGTAACCAGACTGCCGTCTGGATCCTCTCGATCGTAATGATCCTCGCCATGACAGCGTCGCAGTTCATCACCCAGAAGCAGATCATGGCCAAGAACATGTCTGAAGAGGCCATGGCCAGCCCGTTCATGCGCCAGCAGAAGATGATGCTGTACATCCTGCCCATCGTCTTCGGTGTGGGTGGCATTAACTTCCCCATTGGTGTCCTGATCTACTGGACCACCACCAACCTTTGGACGATGGGGCAGCAGTTCTTCGTCATCCGCCGGATGCCCACGCCGGGTTCGCCCGCCGCCAAGGCGCTTGCTGAACGTCGGGCCGCCAAAGGCCTGCCCGCGTTGTCCATCTTGACCGGAAAGAAGGACGCCGCCGCCGAGGCTGAGGCCGAAGCCGCGGCCGCGATCGCCGAAGCCAAGGGACAACGCGTACAGCCACAACGTAAGAACAGGAAGAAGAAGTAGATGTCAGCCGAGAGCACCGAACACGCCCTTTCCGAAGACGTGGTCGAGGACCGCGACGAGTCCGGCACTGCGGACAGTTCGCCCGTAAAATCTTCCGCTGCCAGCCGGCTGGAAGAAGAGGGCGACATCGCGGCTGACTACCTCGAGGAACTGCTGGACATCGCTGATATCGATGGCGATATCGACATCGAGGTCCGCAACGGCCGCACGTACATCTCCATCGTCGCCGAAGAGGAGACCGAAGGACTGGAGAGCCTGGTGGGTGAGGACGGTGAAGTCCTGGAGGCTCTGCAGGAACTGACTCGTCTTGCAGTTCTGTCTGCCACGGAAAGCCGCTCGCGCCTGGTGCTGGACATCAACGGTTACCGGCAGGAACGTACCGGCCACCTGCAGAAGATTGCCGAAGACGCTGCTGCATCGGTCAAGGAGTCCGGCAAGCCGGTCGCCCTTGAGCCCATGAGCGCCTACGAACGCAAGATTGTCCACGACGCCGTTGCCGACCTGGGACTCGTGAGCGAGTCCGAAGGCGAAGGCAACGGCCGTCATATCGTTGTATCCGCTGACTAGAGAATTGCTGCCGCTAACCATGGTTGACATCACGGCTGCCGAACTTCGGGCTGCTGAGAAGATTTTCGGCGATCGGCTGGATCTGGCAAAGCGCTACGTTGAGCACTTGGCAACCTCCGGAACTGAACGGGGCCTTATCGGCCCTCGGGAAATTCCACGTCTCTGGAGCCGCCACGTCCTCAACTGTGCCGTCATCGAAAGCGAGATTCCGCAGGGAAGCCACGTGGCGGACGTCGGAAGCGGTGCCGGGCTCCCGGGGCTGTGCCTGGCGATAGCCCGGCCGGATCTTGAACTAACCCTCATTGAACCCTTGGAACGCCGGGTAATTTGGCTCCAGGAAGTGGTTGATGACCTCGGCCTGGACAACGTCACGGTCATGCGCAGCCGCGCCGAGCTTGCCGTGGGCCAAGTCGAAGCCGACGTCGTGACTGCCCGGGCCGTATCTGCCCTGACAAACCTTGCCGGACTGACCATCCCCTTGCTTGCCGGCAAGGGCGAAGTGATCGCCATCAAGGGCCGCAGTGCCGGTGAAGAGATCGAAAAAGCCGCCAAGGCCATTCGGAAACTGGGTGGCGTGGAGACATCGGTACTCACTGTGGGTGACAACCTCCTGGAGGAGCCCACCACGGTAGTACGCATCGTTGTAAACAAGCCCCAAAAGAAGTCCTAGTAAGGGCCCGGTGACCTCGGTCTGCCGGGTGCAGCAGTTAGGCTAGACAACGGCAGCAAATTGGCTGAACGAGAGTGAGTGTGCCCCAGTGACAAGTAGTGAAGCCTCCACACAACGGATACCACCGTTTGTGACCCTGGGGTCCGCACGTTCTGTCTCTGGCCCCGTCAGTATTCCGGGACGAGGCGGAAACCACCCGAAGCCGGTTGCGAGCAACTCCTCCGCGGTACTTGTTTCACGTGAAACAACCGCTGCGGGTCGATCGAACGTTATCGACGCCATTGACGATTCCAGCCCCATTGCCCGCGAGCTCGCGCATGAGACCAAGCGCCGCGAAAAGCTGATGGGCCGCCGCCTGCCGCGACCCGAGAAGACCCGGATTTTCACCGTGTCGAATCAAAAGGGTGGTGTCGGCAAGACCACCACTACGGTGAACATCGCCGCCGCGCTGGCGGCTGCCGGGCTGAACGTGCTGGTCATCGACATCGACCCGCAGGGCAACGCTTCCACGGCCCTCGGCATCGAGCACCATGCCGACGTGGACAGCATCTACGACGTCCTCATCAACGACGTGGCGCTGGCAGATGTAGTGGCGCAGTGCCCCGACATGGAGAAGCTCATCTGCGCTCCTGCCACCATCCACCTCGCCGGGGCCGAGATTGAACTCGTGTCACTCGTGGCGCGCGAACAGCGGCTTCGCCGGGCCATCGATGTCTACGCCAAGACCCGGGAAAAGAACGGTGAGGAGCGGCTCGACTACATCTTCATCGACTGCCCGCCCAGCCTGGGTCTCCTGACAGTCAACGCGTTCTGCGCGGCCAATGAGGTCCTTATCCCCATCCAGTGCGAATACTACGCACTGGAGGGACTGAGCCAGCTGCTCAAGAACATTGAAATGATCCAGAAGCACCTGAACGCCGACCTGGTTGTTTCCACCATCCTGCTCACCATGTACGACGGCCGAACCAACCTTGCCGCCCAAGTTGCGGCCGAGGTCCGGACGCATTTCCCTGAGCAGGTGCTCTCCGCAGTGGTCCCCCGCTCGGTCCGCATCTCTGAAGCTCCCAGCTACCAGCAGACAGTCATGACGTATGACCCTTCCTCCAGCGGTGCCCTGTCCTACCTGGAAGCCGCTGCTGAAATAGCAGAACGCTAAAATCTTCAATACTGCATCGACCGGAGCCGGGACGGCTCTACCACTGGAGGGATTTACCCATGAGCGAGAAGCGACGGGGCCTTGGCCGCGGTCTTGGCGCGCTGATTCCTAGTTCGGGCGCGTCCAACGGTCAGGGCAACGGTGCCGCTGCGTCGCGTCCGGTGGATCTCTTCTTCCCGGAAGGCCGTAAGAAATCAGAGCCCGTTGAAACAGAAGGCACGGGCAAACCGGACGCTCCGTCAGTTGCAGCCCCACGTGAATCCGCGCCGGCCACGAAGAAGGTAGCCCCCGCGAAGGCTCCAGCGCCGAAAAAGCCTTCCGGCGCTGCGCGGGTAACAGGCAACACCTCAAAGAAATCCACAGCTGCTGCTGATGTTCCCGCGGTCGCGGATGCCGCATCAGCCGATGCGGATACAGTCCAGGCCCAGCCGACGTCCGTCACGCCGGCGGCGACTCCCGCCTCCGATGAGGCTCCCACTTGTCCCTCAACGGACAGTTCCCCGTCCGGTGACGAGGCCGATGTCCGCGCCTCTGACAACGGGGTTGACTTGGTGGAGGTGCCTGGCGCCCACTTCGCTGAAATTTCCGTTGCCGACATCCATCCCAACCGGAAACAGCCGCGTTCAGTCTTCGACGAAGATGATATGGCGGAGCTTGTTCACTCTGTTCGTGAAATAGGCGTCCTCCAGCCAATTGTTGTCCGTAAATCAACCGAAGAAGGTATCGAGCCGTATGAGCTTGTCATGGGCGAACGCCGGTGGCGGGCAGTGCAGGCAGCCGGCCTGGACACTATCCCGGCAATCGTCCGTGAAACGACTGACGATGACCTTCTTCGCGATGCCCTGTTGGAGAACCTGCACCGCAGCCAGTTGAACCCGCTCGAAGAGGCAGCCGCGTACCAGCAGTTGTTGGAGGACTTCGGGACAACGCATGAGCAGCTGGCCGACAAGATCGGCCGTTCGCGACCCCAGGTATCCAACACCCTGCGCCTTTTGAAACTCCCCCCGCTTGTACAGCGGCGGGTAGCGGCGGGTGTCCTCTCGGCCGGCCATGCGCGGGCACTGCTGGCCCTGCCAGACGCTGCTGCGATGGAGCGCCTGGCCCAGAAGATCGTCGCTGAGGGAATGTCTGTGAGGGCCACGGAAGAGGCTGTCACCCTGTACCAGGACCCGGCCACCCCGGCCAAGAACAATGTCCCCCGCCCCGGCGCGCGGCACGAACGCCTGGATTACCTTGCATCGTCTCTCTCCGACCGGTTGGACACGAACGTCAAGATTTCCTTGGGCGTCCGTAAGGGTAAGGTCAGCATCGAATTTGCCAGTGTTGAGGACTTGAACCGCATCATGGACGTTTTGGCGCCGGATTCGGCTAACTAGCTGTAGCAAATAACAGGAGGCTCGGTTCTTTGAACCGGGCCTCCTGTTTTGTCTCACCGTGAGTTCAGATGGAAAGATGCGCTCGGGCGGAACTTCCTGGCCGCCAATAGATCCGATCACCTGCTGTTGTGTTTGCGCGGACGGACTGGCACTCCTCGTTTGCGCACTGCGGCAGCGCTGTATCGGGGACAGGCGGGGTAGCCATACAGTTCATCGTCGATTCCACGAACCTGGTGCCGGTGAGTGCTGATCCTCTTGGCACCCGGGTGTTTCACGTGAAACACCACTCTTGTTCATAGGCGCAGTGCGTCGACTCCATGCTTTCTGCAGCAGACCATCGGCTGTTATGTAGATCCTGTGGAGTGAGTGTTTGAGTGCAGCCTGGATCATCGTGGTCTTAGGACAGCAGTCCTGCCCTGATAGGCGAAGTGTGAGAGTGGTCGAAAAAGTCAGTGCGCCGCCTTCCGCCGCCGGGAAGGAATCCACCCGCGCCGAATGCATCCACTAGCGATCGCGCAAGAGGCTCGCAGAAGATCCCTACGAAGCTCTTGGATGGAAGGCTGAATGTCATCTTCAAAGCTCCTGAGCCTCCCCGCCACGTGCGCCGGTGAATGCGTAGTCGGTTACGGAGACGCATTCCACGTAACCTCTGAAGGCTCCACCGTCCTCGAATCACAGTGAAGATGCGATCCCCGATACTCGCATCGGTGCCAAAGTCAGCAACCGGAGTACGGGGTAGAGTCGTGAGGCGACGGTGGTAGATCTCGATGCCGCAAATAGTCCGGAAGCAGCGATATCGTTCTGCTGGGTTTTCGATTGCTTCAGTGGTTCCCTTCAGTCGGTAAAGGCTGGAAATTGGATTCTTAGGGCCTGGCTAAGCGACTCTACTCGCGGATCTGGCGGCAGTCTCCGAGCTCAAGTCGATAGTACTATTCCCTATTGGGGCTCTTCCCGACGCTGCGTCCGGGTACGAATGTTGCGAGGGGCGGACTACGTCAATGGTAGGAGCTGTCTGCGTCCAGTACCGAAGTCCTAGATTCCGGCCGGGCCTGGTAGCCGCCCCCGGAACTTCGGTCCCAGGTACGGCTCCGAGAGCAGACCACGCGACCTAAGGGATGGTCGATACGGAGACTCCAGGAAGTACCCCACGGTGTTTCACGTGAAACACAGAATCTTGAGGAGTAGGTTCCCAGGGCCGTGAGTGATTGCGGTATGGCAAGCCTACTCGGAAACCCAGCTCCCACCCTGATGTTGGTGGTGAGTTGGAAGTCATGACCATGCTTGGCGTGAAACGGCGGCGTTCAGAGAATGAGGCGCCGACCATGGCTACTGACAGCGGGGCGGCATCTCTCAATGTCACATCGCCAGTGTCATACGGCGTAAGGGTGCCTGATGTTGTTGGGTCCGTGTTTCACGTGAAACAGAGACCGAACACTCGCCCTCTCACCGCATCAGGCATGAGGGCCTGGCCTCTGTTCCGCCGCGCCTTCTGGATCCCAAAAGGTGTAGCCTGTTACGCCCATCGCAGTGCTACCCCAGCTGATCCGGCCAAGCTCTAGACCATACGTGCGCCACGGTGCTGTCGATGCTCACGGCAACAGGCAACAGGCAACAGGCAACAGGCACCAGGCACCAGGCAACAGGCAATGGGCAGCAGGCAGCAAAAGGCACCCCCGGGCACCTGGGGCAGGGCGGCACCGTGACGGCCGGATAGCCTGCATGCTGCCCTCCTGGGGCGCCCTGGGGCCCTAGGCTTGCCTCAGCGAGCCCCACGGGCCCTCTCAGCTCCTCCGACGATAAGGTCTGCCGCGAACGTCGCAATGCAGAGAGTGCAGCATTGGCCTCACTCATCAGTCATCGAGTGCAAGACGGAGCACCTCTTGAGGCTGAGCTCCCGTTGTACAGGCTCCCGGCCGGGCGAGCGGGGCAGGATGTCAATGGTTGACGGTTCGAGCCAGTGGACAGAGCCCCAAAATAGACATCGGAGTGTAAGCCGAAGCTCCTCCTGGGTGCTCGGCCGATTGTCGTCTAATCTATAGCGATGTTGGGCCTTCCACTCCCCTGTTCCCCACGGCGTTCCACGTGCCGTCGGCCCTGCGCTGCGGACGATGTGCTCCAACTTCCCGGCCTCAGGAGCGAGCTCTCGGTCTGAGGGGGTGTTCCAGGATCCTACGGCTCTATCGAGCAACACGAGCATACTCGTGATCAATCCTGGGACCGTGCACAGATCGTTGAGCTAAGCCTCGTGATGCACAGGAGCCGCGACGGAGACAATAGGCGGGAGCCGCGGCGGGTCACTGCCAGTCCACCTCTACAACGGTGGTAGTCGTTTTGGCCAAGTCTCTGTCGGGGCTGAGGGCTGCATCAGGATGGGAAAGTTGGCTCACTTTCAATCCACATTCGGCGGTGGATAAGCCTGTGGATAACGTTGTGGACAGCTCTGTGGACAAGACCGGGCTTCGTCGTCGCAAACGTGTTCCTGTCGTGGATTGTCGGACGGCTTCTCGCGAGCGTCCGGCGCCGAACGATGGATAGTTTCACGTGAAACTAGACATGCAGTTGAGGCTCCATAAAGAGACGCCTGATGGAGTGTGTTTTGCGCCGAGAGTAGCCTCAATACGGGTGATCTCGCTGATCTCGGTGCATCACTGCCCTGAGCCGATAGGGGGCACTAGACCCGTAAAAGTCGTCGGTCATTGGTGGCTATTCCCGTTGCCCGGCTGACGGTACTTCCGGCGGTCTGGTAGGCCCCTGTGACGCTGGGAGGAGGGTGTGGATATGTCTGTGGATAGCAAGCACGGAGCCTGTGGATAAACTTGTGGGAAAGAACACACGCCTGGTCGTGTGCTTGCGCCCGCCGGCCGATGCGTCCGCTGACCGGAACTGCCCTCCTCGTGGCGGACGGACGGAAATTTGAACGCTGCGATCGCCGTTAAGTCTTGTGGTTTGCTGAGCAAGTACCTGTCTCTTGCCAGGCGTGCGGCTCTTCTATCGATTCGTCCGGCATGGCGTTGTGGGCGACCTCCCGGTCCAATGGGGTGTGGTGAGGACCTTGCGAGCTCGCCCGCATACGGCACTCACGCCCCTCTCCCGTGGGCCGCTACTCCGGGTACACGTGGCGAAGTTTGAGCTGGTGAGCTGCTGTTCGGTGGGGGGACGTGAACCTGCGGGACCGTGGCACCCGGCTGTACAGCGAAGTGGTCTCAGCTGGCACTTGGAGAGTTGTCCTGGATGCAGGCAAGTAATCTCGGTGGAGTCGCAGTACGGCCGCTCTTCTAGTACGCACCACTCCCTGTTAGGCCCTTGCTCGGGGGCATTAGTCGTCCGACAGCATGTTGGTTGACCTGATCGGGCAGTCTGCTGGTACTACCCAGGGAAGCTCGTAAGGTGCGCCAAGTTTTAGAGTAATGCGATTGTGTGCCCCGTGTTCCGGTGACTGGGTCATGGGGGGATGGAGTGAGGCAGGAATCTCGAGGTTTCGGAGTCCCATACCGCAGAGTCGCTGTGGCGTGGAGCTCTCGAATGGCGTCGATTTCCTCCCACCGATGTAGGGACAGAGCGATGTGGCACTGCTTTTGGTGCCCGTCTGGCTGGTAAACAGTCTGCTGCAGCTCCCCCATTTGGAATCTGGCTGTCGGCGTACTGGCACTCTCAGTGTCCGTCCCGTGGTCATCTGTGAGATTTACGAGCGAGTCGCTCGCTGCGCCGTTGATGACTTCGATTCACCTCCAACCAAGCACCTCAACAGTATTAGTAGTTGGGCCGGTGGTGATTCATGCACCGAGAATGGCTCCGCTCGTTTCGTAGCGTCCATCCTCTCTGGTCTTGATCCGCCGCGGAGACATGTTTCACGTGAAACGCGTGCTATCGGGTACCAAGACCGAGGACCCGCATGCTGGGAATACTGGGTCAGTGCGGGGCCTCTGTTTCACGTGAAACATTCGATGACCTCCTCGGCGTGGCCGTGTAAGTCCCCGACGCTCTGGACAGGCTTGCGGGTTGGATGTGGTCGCCCTATGTGTAACTGCCCTGCAAGTACTGAGACAGCACCAGATGTCTCAGTACTGAGGGGCTACCAAGGTCAACGCGCAGGAACGCGGTAGTGGCGGGTGTAGGAAGCGGATGTATGGCCGTCCGATTCGTATCGGTGTTTCACGTGAAACGTACCTGATGAACAGCCGCTGCCAGAGGAGCCATGAGGATTCTTTGTCTCGATCACGACGGCCTGGGCGGATCACGAGCGCAGATGCTGTGGGAATCCGCGTTGCCAACCGTAGAGCACCCATATTGCAGCTCTACGAGAGTGGCTGAGTATGGGAGGTTGGTCGATGGGTCTTGTTGACGTTGGCGCACCGCTCTGCCTCATGGAGGGTGACGGAACAATCTTCGTCAGTCGTCGCCAGGTGTAACCGGGCGACTGGTGGGCTCCTCAGGCGGCCATTGATCAGCACTGTTGAGGGCTGCCATATGATCGGAGGCCTCAAGAAGTACGTCATTGGATTGCATAGCCCTAGCCAACTCCGATTGCGCTGCCGGCACAACGGTTGCCAAGCCGCCGAGGTACCTGCGTCGGTCGCATCATCGCGTGAGCACCTGCAGACTCAACCGTCCTTCTCTACGGAACGGACAAATACTACTCGCACTCAATGGGCTGTCGTTTAGAGCCTCAGCACGAGACCAGGCTCATTCCGCGGCATGGGCAGGCACGACGCATCACACGCCATAGATGATGTGCATTGTAGGATTCCAATTGCCCGGGATCTGGGGAGCTGGCTGGGGAGGGACTGTCCACGCGGTCACTGTGAAGGTCGTCTTCGATGGGCGGGGTTGGTCCGGTGGGCTGCTAGATGCGCCATCGCCAATACCTATAGGCAAATCCGCCCCAATCTTCGCAGGGGATGTTTGTGGCCCGAACCCGTTCGCTGCCTGTGTAGATGTTTCACGTGAAACGCGACGCACCGCCCCTTGCTAAGGAGATTCAGCCTCAATCGCAGGGCGGTCAGATGTTGATACGCTTTCCGCTGACCAATGATTGTCGCAATGTAAGACTTCCACGCGCGGAACAAAGAGCTGGACGTGCAGACTAGCGCGTGGCACCAGCAGTCCAGCATTGTGGGTTGATTTCCATTCGTCACTGTCATGGCGCCCCTGCCGTACTTCTAGGGGTGGAGAGGGTCGCTGTTTCGCGACCGCGACCCCGGCAGCGCCTGCCGGAGGAGTCCAATCGAACATGGAGCAATCTCGGTGATGTTTCACGTGAAACGCCACCCATTGAACGACAGTTCTCCAGATAGCCGGTGGTGGTCCATTCAGGTATGCAACTTCAGGAGGCAGCGAATTACCATGTCCGTTGCTCCTCGAAGCTAAAATAGGATGATCGAGTAAAAGAGAGTGGCCACCGCCAAAGGGCGATGGCCACTCAAGAAGGTATCAACTCCCATTACAGGGAGTAAACAGCCTAGGAAAGAACGTCAGCAAATTCCTTTTCGAAGAACTGCTTCGGCTTTGCACCGATGACAGTGTTCTTCACTTCGCCGCCCTGGAAGAGGTAGACGGCAGGGATGGAGGTGATGCCGTACTCGGCAGCGATGGCGGGGTTGTCATCGACGTTTACCTTGACGACGTCAACCTTCTCGCCGTACTCCACGGAGATCTCATCAAGGATGGGACCCAGCTTGCGGCAGGGACCGCACCACTCTGCCCAGAAGTCCACGATAACCGGCTTCTCCGAAGACAGTACGTCGGTGCCGAAACTTGCGTCAGTTACGTCTTTAGCGTTGCTCATAGCCACTCTTTCTTCTCGGTATGTTTTTCGTCAGTGCCTAGGCGGGAAGGTCCGCCAGGTAGTGTTCTACGTCGATTGCGGCCACGCAGCCCGAACCGGAGGCGGTGATCGCCTGCCGGTAGGTGGGGTCCACGACATCGCCGGCAGCGAAGACGCCGGGGATGCTGGTCTTGGAGCTCCTCCCCTGGACGGCGATGGTGCCTTCCGGAGTGAGGTCGAGGACGTCCTTCACCAGGTCGGTCCGGGGGTCATTGCCGATGGCAACGAACACACCCGTAACAGCGAGGTCAGTAACGCTGCCGTCCACCAGGTTCTTCAACTTCAGCGAGGTGACTTTCGATTCGCCGACGACGTCTTCCACAGTGCTGTTCCAGATGAACTTGATCTTGTCGTGGGCCAGGGCGCGGTCCGCCATGATCTTGGATGCCTTCAGGGAATCGCGGCGGTGCACCACGGTCACGGACCTGGCGAACTTCGTGAGGAAGAGAGCCTCCTCCATGGCGGAGTCGCCGCCACCAATGACGGCGATATCCTGGTCCTTGAAAAAGAAACCGTCGCAGGTTGCACACCAGCTCACACCGTGGCCTGACAGCCGCTTTTCGTTGGGCAGGCCGAGCTCGCGGTAGGCGGAACCAGTCGAGAGGATGATGGAGCGTGCCTTGAAGGTCTCCCCCGTTGCGATGGTGACCGTCTTGACAGCACTTTCGAGGTCGAGGGCGGTGACGTCCTCAAACTGGATCTCGGTTCCGAAGCGGGTGGCTTGCTTTTCGAAGTTTTCCATCAGGTCAGGACCCATGATGCCCTCGGGGAATCCCGGGTAGTTTTCCACGTCGGTGGTGTTCATGAGCTCGCCGCCGGCGGTTACCGAGCCTGCGAACAGCAGGGGCTTGAGGTTGGCACGGGCAGTGTAGACGGCTGCCGTGTAACCCGCCGGGCCTGAGCCGACAATGATGACATCACGTACTTCGGACGCGGTGGTTTCTGCGATGGTCACTGAACGGTGAACCTCTTCCTTGTTCGACGCGCCTCCGTGTGGAGGCCGGCCACATGGCACAACTGCTTCTGAATGCTGAATATTCCGGCGTCCGGGCAGAGAAGATCACAGACAGACGGAATGGAGCTATCTCAGCAGGACGCTCTTTCCAGATTACAGTGCGTGTCCGGACTGGGACGCAGAGGTTACCGTGACCGGCTACTGAACCTTGATCTCGGCGAGGCGGAGGCCGTAGCCGTACCGGGTCTTGGGTGCTGCGAGCTTGGGAAGCGCATTGATTGCGACGATGACGTACTGGGCCTTGACGGGTTCAGCCAGCGGCAGGTTCAGGTCACCGGAGGTGAAGCTGTTGGTTCCCACGGACTTGGCGCCATCAAGCGATGGCCGGTCGTTGGTGTAGACGGTCATGCTTCCGCCCGATCCCCCAAGCTGCGAGAGCGTGATGGAGGAAACGGTGGCGGCACTCTTCAGTTTGACCGCAAGCGTCACGCCGTCGGGAGCGAGTCCGCCCCAGTTCTCGGTGGCGAATTCCATGTCCGACCAGTAGCTGGCGGCGTTGCCGTCATAGGCCTTGACCAGGTCGCCGTCGAAGGTGGCAGCAAAGTCGAAGTTACCCTGGCGGGTCACACTTTCAATCGCCGGAGGAACTGCTGGTGCGGCGGACGTAGGCGCCTGCGTGGGAGCTGCCGACGCCTCGGGAGCACCAGTTGTAGCTGCGGGTGCGGGGCTTCCGGCCTGCGGCTGCGTGAAGAGGCTGCCCAGGTTTGTCACGGCAAAAATCAGTCCGGCAATGAGGACAACTGCCAGGAGTCCGCCAACGAGCCACCGCATGGACCGCGGTTCACGCCCTGCGTCGTCCTGGTCGTCGTCGTAGTCATCGCGGTCGTCGTCATCATCGCCGCGACCGGCGAAGGACGCGCCAGCGGCGGCCGGTGCTGCTGCCCTGGCGAAGAGTGCGCCCCTCTTGTTGGCCGGCGCGCGCTCCTCAACCGGCTCTTCCTCGTACTGGTAGTCGTAGTCGTCCTGGGTGTCCGCCTGCGCGTAGTCGTCGTCGGACCACAGGGAAACCTTCGGGCGCCCGGATTCAGAGGCCCCGGTAGGCCCGCTACCGGTGGTTTCGGGGGCGGAACGGCCTGCAGACGGCTGCACGGGATGAGCGGCAGTGGCTTCGGGGTCAGCCGGCGCAGAAGCCGGCGCCCGGCCAGCAGCCCCCGTTCCACGAGCACCCGCGGCCGCACCGGCAACACCCGCGGCCGCGCCAGCAGCCCCAGCACCGGCGGCAGCAGCAGCGCCGGAACCGTTGTTGCGGGCGGCGGCAGGTGCAGCATTCGGTGCCGCGGCGGGACGCACTGGAGGCTTGGGCGGCGCAGCAGGAGCATCCCGGTAGGGATCCACCTGGCTGGGGTGCGTCTCCGAGTAATTGATGTAGCCGGCCTCGACGTTTTCTTCGTCGTCATACGGTTCCGGCTCGTACGAGCGGGCCTGGCCGAAGATCTCGCTGCCCAGCGTGTCGGTGAAGAACGGCTCCACATAGGGCGGGTTGGAAGCCACCACGAGGTCCAGCAGGTCTGCGGCGGACGTGTGGTTGGTAATGAGGTACGTGGCGGCCTCGGTGACACCAAGATCCAGCACCTGTACGGTGCCGGGGCGTTCGCCGGTGGCTACTTCGCGTGCGCTCTGGGCCACCTGTTCGGTGTTCTGGGGTCCGGCAACCAGGATGCTGACCGGGCGGTTGAGGACCTGGTCCACACCATCCAGCACCAGATCGTGGTCATGAGAGGTCAATACCGTGGTGGTGACCTTGTAGCGGCCGCCCAGTACTGATCCGACATCGATCGGGTTGGACACGTGTTCCTCCTAGATTTTCCGGGATTTCCGGCATGGATGACCCTGCCGTCCGCGGACGGCAGGATGGCTGTCTCCCGGATACAACTTCCCCCTGTACCTCTCCGATCCTAGCCGATTGAGGGTGGGCGGCTGCGGAGAACGAAGCGCCGAAACAGCCTCAAAGTCACTTTTTCCGGGGGCGCCGGTGGCTGAAATAGGGGTTCTGGCCCGCCTTGCCCTGGAAAGTGCGCCGGCCCGGCAACGGAATTTGCTCGCGGAGCAATCCGCCGCGCGCGGTGCTGGACTGGTCCTCTCCAGGCAGGTAGCTGTCGTCGTCCGGTCCCGAGGCGCCGTCGTCGTAATGCGCGCTGGAGGGCTCCCGCTCAGGCTCCGGACCTGCCCTGAACTGCACGGCATCAAACTCACCGGAAATCCGGGGAATGAGGCCCGTATCCACCGAGGTGGTTGCACGGGCGGGACGCTCCGCTGCCGGCCCGGCTTCCACTGAGGGGGTGCCCTCGGGAGCGGACGACGGCGGGACCCCGCCCGCCGCAGCGGGCGCCACTTGGCCACCACGTCCAAGCCGTCCCAGCAGGGGCCGCAGCATGTCCGTCAGCTCGGAGACGCGGAACAGCCGGAGGAGCAGGAAGTACACAGCCAGCATCACTGGCCCCACGACGGCAAGCGTCACGAGTGCCTGGAGTCGCCCGCTCCAGGCGAAGCCGTCCGGGCTGTAGCTGCCCATCAGCCACAGCGCACCAGCGCCCGCGATCGCCGCACCCAGGGCGGCGTAGCCCATGCGGATGTAGGCGTTGGCAATCCGCGGACCGTCCAGGCTGCCGAGGAGGCGCCGCAGGAAGAACGCGCTGATCACCACGGAGAGGATATTGCCCACCATGTACAGGACGGCGATCGCGTAGATGATCTGGCCCACCGGCATGAACTGGATGGCAAAGGCGCCCACCACGTAGACCACCGCCAGCAGCAGCTGGACGTAGAACGGGGTGCGCGCATCCTCATTGGCGTAGAAGACACGGGACATCATGAAGTTGGCACTCATGAAGGGGGTGCTGAGGGCCAGGATCGTGAGCGTCTGGGCCAGCATTACGCCGTCGTTGCGCGAGCCGCCGGAGAAGAACATGCCCAGCGGCCCGGCCAGGGCAAAGAGTGCCAGGGCACCGAAGACAGTGGCGACGGCCATGGTCCGCAGCCCGTGGGAGAGGGCATCCCGCAGCTCCGCCCGGTTGCCGTCCTGGGAAGCCCGGGTCATCCGGTTGAAGAGGACCGTGGCCAGGGACAGGGCGATGATCGAGTGCGGCAGCAGGTACAGCTGGCTGGCCACCTCCAGCACGGCGTTGCCGGGCAGCATATCCGCGGCTGGATTGTCCGCCTCCGCGAGGCGGAGGCGTTCGGCACCCGGAATCGTGGCGATACGCATGACATACAGGAAGGCGAGCTGCCCGACGGCGGCCGTCAGCAGGGTCCACACGCTCAGCTTGGCTGCCTGGCCCAGTCCCACGCCTCGCCAGCCGAACCGGGGGCGGAGGCCAAGCTTGAGGCGGAAGACCGGGATCATCAGGATGGCCGTCTGGGCCAGCACACCGATGGTGGAGAACCCTGCAATGAACAACGTCTGAGTTGACCCCCAGTTGGCCAGGGTGTGCGGGCTGAACTCGTTGGTGCCAAAAATCCAGATGAACATCCCCAGGCCGGCAATAGCCACCAGGTTGTTCAGGATGGGCGCCCACATGGCAGGCCCAAAAGCCCCGTTGGCATTGAGGACCTGGGTGAGGAGGGCATACAGGCCGTAGAAGAAGATCTGTGGAAGGCACCAGAACGCGAAGGTGACGGCCAGGGCCTTCTGCTGCGGACTGTATCCCTGCGTGGTGACGTCGATGACCAGAGGCGCGGCCAGCGTCACCAGTGCCGTCAGGCCCAGCAACAGCAGGACTGCAAGGGTCAGGAGGCGGCTGATGTAGTCCGCTCCCCTGTCCGGAGCCTTGCTGGCCTTGATGATCTGCGGCACCAGGACCGCGTTGAAGACACCGCCGGCCACCAGCAGGAAGATCAGGTTGGGCAGGTTGTTCGCGTTGATGAACGTGTCGTTGACCGTGGAGCCGAGGCCGAGGGCCGTTCCGAGCATCCAGGTCTTGCCGAAGCCCAGGAACCGGGACACCAGGGTGCCGGCGGCCATGATGGCGCTGGACCGGGTTTCGCTGGCTCCTGAAGAGGCTGGCGCGGTGGCCGGAGCCGCGGGTTCTTCGGGGAGGCCTTCCGGCGCGGCATTGCCGGTCCGGCCCGCTTTGTCGGAAGGAAAGTTGGTAGCTGACATCGAGTTCATCGTCTCACCCGGAGGCGCTTAACACCGCAACGCCGCTGTGGGCTGGGCGGGCCCGGCGTCAGAGGTGGCCGGGCAGGACCTCGCGTGCGAGGTCGGCGATGCGCCGCTCATTCGGGAATGAAAGCTTCCTGGCCAGCTCCTGGATGGGGACCCAGGCAACGTCCACGGCCTCCTGGTCGGGATCGTTCTCGATGGTCAGTTTACCGCCGGTGGCACGCAGCAAGTAGTGGTGCACGGTCTTGTGGACCCGGTGGCCGCTGACGGTAAACCAGTAGTCGATGCTGCCCAGGGGTGCCAGGATGGTGCCCTCGATGCCGGTTTCCTCGGCGATTTCGCGGACCGCGGCCTCTTCGTTGTTCTCTTTGCCTTCCGGGTGGCCCTTGGGCAGGCACCACTCGAGGCGTCCCCCGCGGTTAAGGCGGGCGATGATCGCAACCCGAAGCTCGGCGTCGGACGTGTCAACCACCACGCCGCCGGCGGAAACTTCCTCCACCGTTGGCAGCGAGGCCGGCGCCGAGTGCGGGGCAGGGGCAACGTGCGCACCGATTGCCGACGGCAATGGTGCGTTTGTCCTCCTGCCTGGAGCGCTCGGTACTGGATGGGCCATGGAGTCCACTCTAACGACTGTTGCCCGTTCGTGATGACCGGAACATGACGCAAACATGGACGGCATATGACGCACTTTCGCGGCGGCCCGGGAATCCCACGGATCTTGACGGACTTTTTGGCCTGCCGTGCCCCCGGTTTCTGCCAAGCTTAAGTAACTATGGCGCACGCACATCACAAGACTGATTCCCACACCGTCGATTTCCAGGTGGACCCGGTGGTCCTGGAGCTTGGCCAGCGCTTCGTCGACGCCGGCCACGAACTGTCGCTGGTGGGTGGGCCCGTGCGTGACCTCTTCCTGGGCCGGACCTCGCCGGACCTGGACTTCACCACCGACGCCACCCCGGACCAGACGGTTGCCCTCATTAAGAAGTGGGCGGACAACTTCTGGGAAATCGGGCGTGCCTTTGGAACCATCGGCATGCGCAAGGCCGGATTCCAGATCGAGATCACCACCTACCGGGCCGAAGCCTACGATCCGGACTCCCGGAAGCCCGTGGTGGCCTTTGGCTCATCGCTGACTGACGACCTGCTGCGCCGAGACTTCACCATCAACGCCATGGCACTCAAGCTGCCCACCATGGAACTGGTGGATCCCTTTGGCGGGGTCCGCGACCTCCATGCCTCGGTGTTGGCGACCCCGGGCTCGCCGGAGGCGTCCTTCTCCGACGATCCGCTGCGGATGATGCGGGCCGCCCGGTTCGCATCCCAGCTGGGTGTTTCCGTTCACGACGACGTCCGCAAGGCCATGACCGGGATGGCTGAACGAATCACCATCATCTCGGCCGAGCGGATCCGCGATGAACTGGTCAAGCTCATTTGCGGCGCCCGCCCCCGAGTGGGCGTTGACCTGCTGGTGGACACGGGCCTGGCCGAGTTTGTGCTGCCCGAGGTGTCCGCGCTCCGGCTCGAGTCCGACGAGCACCACCGGCACAAGGACGTGTACCAGCATTCGCTGCAGGTCCTGGAGCAGGCGGCGGCCCTGGAAACGGACGCGGAGGGACCCGTGCCCGGCCCCGATTTCGTCCTGCGGTTCGCTGCACTGATGCACGACGTCGGCAAGCCGGCTACGCGCCGCTTCGAACAGGGCGGCGCGGTGAGCTTCCGGCACCACGACATGGTGGGTGCCAAACTCACCACGAAGCGGATGAAGACCCTGCGCTTCGACAACGACACCATCAAGTCCGTGGCGCGCCTGGTGGAGCTGCACATGCGCTTCTACGGCTACGGGGATGCCGGGTGGAGCGATTCCGCCGTCCGCCGCTACGTCACCGATGCCGGACCCCAGCTGGAGCGGCTGCACCGCCTCACCCGCTCCGACGTCACCACCCGCAACCAGCGCAAGGCCGACAGGTTGTCCTTCGCCTACGACGATCTCGAGGAACGAATCGCTGCGCTGCGTGAGCAGGAGTCCCTGGAGGCGGTCCGCCCGGACCTGGACGGGGCGCAGATCATGTCCCTGTTGGGCCTCAAGCCCGGACCGGTGGTGGGAAGGGCCTACAAATTCCTCCTCAATGAGCGGATGGAGCATGGCCCCCTGCCTGCCGACGACGCGGAGGCCAGGCTCCTCCGCTGGTGGGCCGAACAGCCCGAAGCAGCACCTGCCGAACCGGCGGACGGAGAGTCCCCCGCCGGAGTCGAACCTTCCCATGTTGAGGAGTCCAAGTGACCAATCCCGCCCTCGCCCCGCGCCCCCAGCTCTGGATCCTCCGCCACGGTGAAACGGAGTGGTCCAAGAGCGGCCAGTACACCGGGCTCACGGACCTGCCGCTCACCGTTGAAGGTGAACAGCAGGCCGTTGAAGCCCGCAAAGTACTGGACGGCGTCGACTTCGACCTGGTTCTCACGTCCCCGTTGCGCCGGGCCCGCCGGACGGCTGAGCTGGCAGGCTTCCCCGACGCCCAGCACGAACCCCTCGCCGTCGAATGGAATTACGGCGACTACGAGGGCATCAGCTCCGACCTCATCCGCAAGGACAACCCGGACTACCTGATCTGGACCAACGGCGTGCCCAATGGCGAGAGCCTGGACGAGGTGGCGGCGAGGGCTGACAAGATCATCGGCCGCGTCCTCGAATCGGGGATGGACAACGTGCTGGTGGTGGCCCATGGGCATTTTTCCCGCATCCTGACCGCACGCTGGCTGGAACTGCCTCCCGTTGAGGGGCGGCATTTCGTCCTCGGTACAGCCAAGGTATGCACCCTCGGGTGGGATAAGAACACTCCCGCAATTGTCCGCTGGGGACTCTGAATACCCGTTTCCAAAGGAATTTCACTTTTTCCACGCACAAAGGATGGTCGCCGCGTAATTCGTGGTGTACCTTTATTCCTAGCCCCAGGACTTTTCTGCCGGGGCGTTGCCCGTGCCGCAGCATCCACACGATGCCGCTAATGAAAGAAGAGGAGGTTGGGAGAATGATGACTTTGACTGGCGAATGGAATGTGGCCGTCAATGCTGCCCCGGCCTCCGCGCACGAGGTGCACTTTCCGCAGGGCCGCACCGGCCACTAGCCCGTGATTCCGCTGCACAGGCGGCGGAATTTCTGATACCGGACCTGCCGGACGCTTGAGTGCAATGTCGCTGAGTGCCGCCCTGTGCATGCCGCCTGTATTGGCGTGCAGGGTCTGCCTTGGCCTCCCGTGCACCGGTGCCCGTACTTCCCGTACCCGCATGTGGCAGAAGCCTTCCTGCTGACGGTATTCCCGTTTATTCAGGCGCGCATTTAATTGCCGCCTGCATCACCGAATTTCAATGCGCCATTTTTCGGTGATTCTTTATGCCCAATTTCCTTTTTGGCAATGGCTTTATTTGCCGTGCCCAAAATCTTCCTTGCGCCTTCCAAAGGGGGTGAGTACCTTGATCCGAATAGTCCGCAAGCTCCTGACCCGAGTCCGCAGGCGGCCAGCCCAGGCCGGGTTCAACAGCCGGCTGCTGGAACAGCACCGCGACGACGCCTTCGCAGTGATGCACCAGCAAATAGGAGGCCTGCGCTGACACCCGCCCCCGGGGCTTCCTGCCCGGGGGCGGGCTGTAAGCTCGGGAACATGCAGGACACCGAGCCCCGGGGGCACCGTGGACGGTCCAGGCTGGTTGTTCCCAGCCGCAGCGACGTGCTGCTCCGGAACTTCACCGAGCTGGTGGGCGGACCACTGGGGCGCAGATCGGAACCGGGCGTGGTGTCCCCCGGACCGTTCACCGTGGACCGTGTGCTGATCCTGCTGACCCTCGCTGCGGCCCTTCTCGGGGTCCTTGTTAAGGGGTACTGCCGGGCGTACGGATGGGAATCCCCCACACAGTTTTATGCCACCTGCTATTCCGACCTTCCCGAGCTGTTCCGCAACCGGGGCCTTGCCGACGGTTCCTTCCCTATCGTCAGCAGCCCCTTCGAGTACCCCGTGGTGGTGGGCCTTGTTGCCGGGGTGACCTCACTGCTGGTCCCGGGCCAAGGTATTTCCGATGCACGGGTGCTGGCATTCTTCGATATCAACGCCGTCCTGCTCGCCGTGGCGGCAATGATTGCCGTTCTTGCCACAGCCCGGATTTCTGCGCGCCGTCCGTGGGACGCGGCCATGGTGGCGGTGGCGCCCGGCCTGGTCCTGGCGGGCACCATCAACTGGGACCTCTGGGCTGTCTGCCTGCTGGCCGTGGGCATGTACTTTTTTGCCGCCCAGCGTCCCGTCGCCGCCGGAATCCTGACCGGACTGGCGGTGGCAGCCAACGCCTACGCCCTCCTGTTCCCCGCTGCCGTCCTGCTGTTGGCGGTGCGGACCGGAAAATTCCGGCCGCTGCTTGCCACCGCATCCGCCGCCGCCGTCAGCTGGGCAGCGGTCAATCTTCCGTTCGCAGCCGCGAATCCCGGCGGCTGGGCCTATTACTTCCAGTTCAACGCCAGCCGGGACGCGGGCTATGGTTCGCCGTGGTTCGCCTATAACCTTGTGGCGGCCAAGCTCCAGCGGCCAGTCGTCAGCGCGGAGGCAGTTGACCTGCTTTCCGCCGGGCTCTTCGCCCTGGCGTGCGTCCTGGTTGCCGTTGTTGCCCTGTCTGCTCCCCGCCGGCCGCGCCTGGCGCAGCTGATGTTCCTGCTGGTGGCCGCCTTCGTCCTGACGGGAAAGGCCTATTCACCCCAGTTCGTGCTCTGGCTCATTCCGCTGCTTGCGCTGGCCCGTCCGAAGTGGCGGGATTTCCTGGTGTGGCAGGGAATCGAGGGCCTGCACTGGGCCGCGGTGTGGATGTACCTTGGACAGGTGACCAGTGCGGGTTCCTCCCAGCACAACCTGGACATGCCCTACTACGTGCTGGCGGTTGCAGCGCACATGCTCGCGGTGGCCTATCTCATGGCCCGGGTTACCTGGGACATCTACGACCCGCACTACGACCCCATCCGCCGGCACAACCTTGATGATCCGCACGGCGGGCCCTTCAGCAACGCACCCGACCGGCTCCGCCTGGACTTCCGCCGGACGTCCGGGTCGCTGCTGCACTGGAAGGAATCCACCCATGCCTGATGTCAACGTGGTCGGCGCCGGACCCAATGGACTTGCAGCTGCGGCCATCATGGCGCGCGCGGGCCTGTCCGTGGAAGTGTTCGAGGCGGCCGGGTCAATCGGCGGCGGTACGCGAACCACCGAACTCATGCAGCCGGGACACTTCCACGACGTCTGCTCGGCTGTCCACCCGATGGCGCTGGCCTCCCCCTTCTTCCGCGCCTTCGAGCTCGCACGCCGGGTGGACCTTGTCACGCCTGAACTGTCCTTCGCTTCGCCGCTGGACGGAGGCCGGGCCGCCCTGGCCTACCGGTCACTGGACAGGACGGCGTTCGAGCTGGGAAAGGACGGCGCTGCGTACCGGCACCTCATGGCGCCGCTGGTTGCCCGGACCGCGGACATCATGGATTTCACCCAGGACCAGCTGCTGCGGATCCCCAAGAATCCGGTGGCTGCCGGGATATTCGGAGCGCGGACGGCCGAGCAGGGATCCTTCCTGTGGAACCTCAGGTTCCGGGAAGACAAGGCCCCGGCGCTCCTGAGCGGAGTGGCCGCCCATGCCATCTCCCACCAACCCTCCTTGGCCGCTTCCGGTGCAGGCCTGATGCTCGGAGCCCTGGGCCACGCGGGCGGATGGCCCATTCCGGTGGGTGGTTCCGCAGCCATCGCGGCGGCCCTGGCACAGGACATCCGGGACCACGGCGGGCTCATCCACACGGACACCCCGGTGGAACGGCTCACCGACCTTCCGCGCGCGCGGGCATCCCTGCTCAACGTTTCCCCACGAGGGTTCGCCGGTATGGCCGGCGACGCGCTGCCGCATCGCTACCGCTCATCGCTCGAGTCCTTTCGGTACGGAAACGGCTCCTGCAAGGTGGACTTCATCCTGTCCGGTCCGGTTCCCTGGCAGGCAGCCGGATTGGCTGATGCCGGAACCGTGCACGTGGGCGGGACACGCGAGGAACTGGCGCGCTCAGAAAACGAGGTAAGCGCGGGCAGGCATCCGGACCGCCCGTATGTCCTGGTGGCACAGCCCTCACGCTTTGACACCACCCGCGCCCCCGCAGGACGGCACACACTGTGGACGTACTGTCACGTCCCTGCCGGATCCACCCAGGACATGACCGAGGCCGTGACAGCCCAACTGGAACGGTTCGCTCCCGGATTCCGCGACCTGATCGTCGAATCCCACACCGTCACCGCGGCGGAGCTTGCCCGCTATAACCGGAACTACATTGGCGGGGATTTCAGCGTGGGGACCATGGACCTCAGGGGACTCATCCAGCGGCCCGTGCTGTCACCCGTGCCGTGGCGGACCCCCTTGCCTGGGGTGTACCTCTGCTCCTCTGCCACGCCTCCCGGTCCCGGAGTTACCGGGATGCCAGGGATGCACGCCGCCACGTATGCCCTCAAGGACATGTTCGGCCTGGGGCTCCCGGCACTCGGCCTGGGCGGTACGTAGGCCCCGCAGGGTCCTGCCGGCCGGCCTGTCCGGCGTCGCCGTGGCGTGGGGAAAGCGCATCCAACTCGGTGGATAATGGCGCCATGGGGAAATCAACAAAACTTTCGCTTGCCGTAGCTGCGCTCATTCTCGGAACGTCGCTGGTGGCGTGCGACGACGGACGGGGCGGCGCTGAAGCCGCAGCCCGGCAGCTTGCATCAGCCGTTTCCGGACTCGATGTTGGCGGCGTCGCCTTTGACGGCAAAGACGCTGCGGCGGCAAACGAGCAGCTGAAGAACGTTTTCGCCTCCCTGGACCCGGCCAAGCCCACCGTTGAGGCGGGGGACATCACCCTGGACGGCGAAAACGCCTCCGCGCCCTTGACCTACAGCTGGAAGATCGCCGACAGCGACTGGAAGTACACCACGTCCGCTGCCTTCCGGAAGTCCGGAGACAAGTGGCTGACGGTCTGGAACCCGGCCAGCCTGGTGCCGGACCTCAATGACTCGGAGATCCTCACTAAAGGCACCAGGTCGCCCCAGCGTGCCGACATCCTTGGAGCAGGAGACGCCCCGCTGGTCACCTACCGGCCGGTGGTGAACGTGGGGATCGACAAGCCGCAACTGGGAGCCGCTGATCCGGCAGACTCCGCCGCCAAATTGGCGGCCCTCGTGGGAGTGGACCCGGCCGGCTACACGCAGCAGGTCAAGGCCTCGGGCGCGGAAGCATTCGTCCCCGCCATCACCCTGCGCGAAGAAGGCCGCACCGTCACCAACGAACAGATTGCTGCCATCCCCGGTGCCCGTGCCATTCCGGACTCGGTACCGCTCGCGCCCAACAGGACTTTCGCCCGGGCCGTGCTCGGGTCCGTCGGCCAGGCAACGGCCGAGCAGATCGAAGCCTCGGAAGGCAAGCTGACCGCCGGCGATGCGACCGGCGTCGGCGGCCTGCAGCAGCAGTACGACGAGCAGCTCAGGGGAACTGACGCCGTCGTGATCCGTGCCCAGCGCGCGGACCTGACACGCGAACAGATCCAGTCCGCGGCCACGGACCCGCGCCGGGTGCTCTTCGAAATCGCGCCCCAGCCGGGCATTCCGCTCAAGACCACCCTGGATCCGCGCCTGCAGACCCTTGCCGAGACCACCCTCCAGGACGTGAAGCCGGCCTCGGCGATCGTGGCACTGCGTCCATCCAGCGGTGCAGTCCTTGCCGCCGCCTCCGGTCCCGGCAGCAACGGCTACAACACGGCCATGCTGGGACAGTACGCGCCCGGTTCGACGTTCAAGATGGTTGATTCGCTGGCCATGTTCCGCAACGGGCTGACGCCGGATTCGAAGGTGCAGTGCACCCCCACGCTGAATGTCGACGGGCGCACGTTCAAGAATGCCGAGGGCTACCCGGAAGGCTCGCTCGGCTCGGTGACCCTCCGGGATGCCTTCGCGCATTCCTGCAACACGGCCTTCATCGCCGCCCGGGATTCCGTGTCCCAGGGCCAGCTGGAAGCAGCGGCGATGGCCATGGGCCTCGCCGTCGAGGCACCGTCCCTTGGAGCCGACGCCTTCCTGGGATCCGTTCCCGCGGACGCCGCAGGAACTGAGCACGCCGCCTCCATGATCGGCCAGGGCAAGGTGCTGCTCTCCCCGCTGGCCGCCGCGATGATGGCCGGCGCGGTGGCCAAGGGTGCGCCGGTTTCGCCCCAGCTTGTCCTTAACCCCGACGGCGGTGCTGCCGCCGCCGGGACAGCCAGCGGATCCGCTGCACCGTCGGCCCAACCCTCCGCGACAGCAAGTGCCGAAGCCCCGTCAACGGCGTCCGACAAACCCATCACCGCCGCAGAGGCAGCCTCCCTTGCCGACATGATGCGCGCCGTGGTGACCTCCGGCCACGCCGGATTCCTGTCCAGCGTTCCCGGCCAGCCGGTGGGAGCCAAAACCGGAACCGCGGAATTCGGCAACGAAAACCCGCCCAAGACCCACGCCTGGATCGTGGCCGTCCACGGTGACCTCGCCGTGGCAGTCTTCGTGGAGGACGGCGGCCTCGGCGCCACCACCTCGGGCCCGCTGCTGAAGGCGTTCCTCACCGCCGCCGGCTAGGGCATCTGGGCGGATACCGGGACTTCAGTGCCGTTCAGGCCCTGGTATCTGCCCAAAAACTCCGCGGCGGGCGTGGGAAGATGGAGCCCGTGGCTCATATTGACGTTTCCGGCATCGACTACTTCCTCTCCGACGGCACCCAGCTGCTGAACGGGGTGACCTTCAAGGTTCCGGACGGCACCAAGACAGCCTTGATCGGACCGAACGGCACGGGAAAAACCACACTGTTCCGGATCATCGCCGGCGACCTGGTCCCCGACGAGGGCGTGGTGGGCCGCTCCGGGACCATGGGCATCATGCGCCAGTTCGTGGGCCAGGTCCGCGACGGCTCAACCGTCCGTGACCTGCTGGTCTCCGCAGCTCCCCCGGCCCTGGCCGCCGCCGCCCGTGAGGTGGACGAGGCGGAGCTGGCCATGATGGAGAACGACGACGAGCCCACCCAGATGCGGTACGCCCAGGCCATCGTGGACTGGGGCGACGCCGGCGGATACGACGTGGAGACCGTGTGGGACGAGGTATGCATGGCCGCGCTGGGCCTGCCGTTCGACCGCGCGCAGCACCGCCCGGCGTCGAGCCTTTCCGGCGGCGAACAAAAGCGCCTGGTCCTGGAGGCCCTGTTTGCCGGCCCGGACGACCTGCTGCTCCTCGACGAACCGGACAACTACCTTGACGTGCCCGGCAAGCGCTGGCTGGAAGACAAGCTCAATGAATCCCGGAAGACCGTCTTCTTCATTAGCCACGACCGGGAACTGCTGAACAACGCCGCCGGGCGCATCGTCACCCTGGAACCCGGCATCAGCGGTGCAGGCGCGTGGATCCACGGCGGCGGGTTCGGCTCCTACGTGGAAGCCCGGGCAGACCGCAACGCCCGCTTCGAGGAGCTGCGCAAGCGCTGGGACGAGGAGCACGCCAAGCTCAAGGAACTCGTCAACATGTACAAGAACAAGGCGGCCTTCCGCTCGGACATGGCCAACAGGTACCACGCAGCCCAGACCCGGCTGGCCAAGTTCCTTGAGGCTGGCCCTCCCGAGGCCCTCCCGGTCGAACAGAACGTGCAGATGAGGCTCAAGGGCGGCAGGACAGCCAAGCGCGCCATCGTGGCCGAGCGGCTGGAGCTGACCGGGCTGATGAAGCCCTTCTCCACGGAGGTTTGGTTCGGCGACCGGGTGGGAGTCCTGGGCTCCAACGGGTCGGGCAAGTCCCACTTCCTGCGGCTGCTCGCCACCGGCGGCACGGACCCGGAACGCGAGCACGTGCCGGTATCCGATGTGGAGATCGCGGAGGTCCCGCACGAAGGAACCGTGAAACTGGGCGCGCGCATCAGGCCCGGTTTCTTCGCCCAGACCCACGTCCGGCCAGACCTCCTGGGTAAGACGCTGCTGGAGATCCTGCACCGGGGGGACGAGCACCGTTCCGGCCTGGGCCGGGAAGCGGCGGCCGGCGCCCTGGATGGGTACGGCCTGGCCGGCCAGTCGGAGCAGAAGTACGAATCGCTCTCCGGCGGACAGCAGGCACGGTTCCAGATCCTGCTCCTGCAGTTGTCCGGCGCCACACTCCTCCTGCTGGATGAGCCCACGGACAACCTGGACCTGCACTCGGCCGAGGCGCTGGAACGGGCCATCGACCACTTTGAAGGGACCGTCCTTGCCGTAACGCACGACCGCTGGTTCGCGCGGACCTTCGACCGCTTCCTGGTTTTCGGTTCCGACGGCAAAGTTTACGAATCCGCGGAGCCGGTGTGGGATGAAAAGCGCGTTGAACGTGCACGCTGAACCCCTGCCGGAGGCATCAGCAGGCAGGCGTGACAGCGCACAGTTATACCCGGGCGGCCGCAGGAATCCAGTGGAAGCAGTGAACGTATGAACATCAATACCGGCACGGCCCGGGAGGCCGGAGTGAGGGCTGCCGCCGCGGCCACCTTCGTGGTTTTCGGCATCAACGGACTCGTCTTTGCCAGCTGGGCGGCACGCATCCCGGCTGTAACGGAAATCCTGCAGATCACGTCAGGCCAGATGGGAACCCTGCTCCTGTGCACCGCGGTGGGATCCTTGCTGGCCCTGCCCACAGCGGGCCTGGTGGTGGGCAGGATCGGCACGGCCAACACTGTCCGCTTCGGCGGCGTGCTGGCGGCGGCGGCAGGTGTGGGCATTGCCTTGTCCCTCTCCGCCGCGTCAATTCCGGGAACTGCCATTTCCCTGTTCTTCTTCGGGATTGCCATCGGCCTCTGGGATGTCTCGCAGAACATTGAGGGCGCCGACGTCGAACACCGGCTCCGGCGCACCATCATGCCCCAGTTCCACGCGGCCTTCAGCGGCGGAGCCTTTGTGGGTGCGCTGGTGGGTGCCGGGTTGTCCAACCTTGGCGTAGGGTTGCCGCTCCACCTGCTGGTCATTGCAGGCGTGGTGCTGCTGGCAACACTGGTTGCACCCCGCTACTTCCTCCCCCATGTGGCCGCCGCCCTTCCCGAGGGCGAAACCAAACCGGCCAAGGGACCCTCCGCCTGGCGGGACAGCAGGACGCTCCTCATCGGCGTGGTGGTCCTGGGTGCCACCCTCACCGAGGGCGCTGGCAACGACTGGATTGCCAAGGCCTCCGTGGATGGGCTGGGAACCGCTGATTCGACCGGCGCGCTGATGTTTGCGCTCTTTGTCCTGGCCATGACGGCGATGCGGTTCATGGGCGGCCGCGTCATCGACGCCTACGGCAGGGTTGCGGTGCTGCGTGCCAGCATGGCAGCGGCGGCTGCAGGCCTGGGCCTGTTCGTCCTCGCGGACAACGTCTGGATAGCAGCAGTGGGCGCAGCTCTCTGGGGCATCGGTGCGGCGCTGGCCTTCCCCATGGGCATGTCAGCCGCAGCTGACGACCCCGCCCGCGCTGCGGCGCGCGTCAGCGTTGTATCCACCCTGGGGTATATATCCTTCCTGGCGGGACCGCCCCTGCTGGGATACCTCGGTGACGTGGTGGGCATCCACCAGGCACTGCTGGCCATCCTGGCCCCCATCCTCCTCGCACTGCTCCTGGCCGGAGCCGCGCGGCCGCTCAAAACCGACTAGCAGCCGGCCCCGGGCGGGCGGCGGTAGGGTGTGGGAATGCAGAGCACATGGCGGGGCAGCCACCGATGGATCAGCCGGATGGACAGGTACCTTGTCCGGCATGTTTCAAACCTGCCGGGCGGCAGCCATGACGACTTTTTCCGCCGGCTCTCGGCTTCCGCCAACAATGGAAAGCTCTGGATAGCCATCGCCGCGGGCATGGCAGCCTTCCCCGGCAAGACCCGCAGGGCAGCAGTCCACGGCCTCCTGGCCCAAGCCGTCGCCTCTACTGTCACCAACGTCATCTTCAAAACCCTGCTGCCCCGGACGAGGCCGCTGCCGGAACATCTTCCCGTGTTCCGGTTCGTACATCCGCAACCCACCAGCTCCTCGATGCCCTCCGGCCACTCTGCGTCCGCCGTGGCCTTTGCTGTCGGCGTGGGCCTGGTGCGGCCCGCCATTGGGGCCGCCGTCGCCCCCGCTGCGGCGGGGGTTGCGTACTCCCGGGTCCATACCGGCGCCCACTGGCCGTCCGACGTCCTGTTCGGCTCTGCCCTTGGCGCAGGCGCCGCCCTGGTCACCCGCCACTGGTGGCCCGTGCGGCCCCCCATCCCCAAGACCCAGCGCACCACGGCCTCCGCCCCGGAACTGCCCAGCGGCAAGGGACTCAGCATCGTGGTAAACGCACTGGGCGGCTCCTTCACCGATGAAACGGCCGATGCGCTGCGCGAAATATTCCCTGAGGCGCATATTGTGACGGTTCACCCCGAGGGTGACCTCGTGGAGCAGATCAGTGCAACAGCGGACACTCCCGGAACCAAGGCCCTGGGAGTGTGGGGCGGAGACGGTACGGTGGGGGCAGCGGCGGCTGCCGCCATCGAGCGGTCCCTCCCTCTGCTGGTGCTCCCCGGCGGCACCCTCAACCACTTTGCCCGGGATGCCGGAATCGGGAACCTCCAGCAGGCGGTGACCGCGGCGTCCAATGGCGAGGCGGCTACGGCGGACATCGGGTTTGTCACGGCCGAGCGCGGCCTTGCCGGATCACCGGAAGTGTCCGAGCTGATCATGCTGAACACCTCCAGCATCGGCCTCTACCCCAACCTGGTGCGGAGGCGCGAACAGCTGCAGCCGGCCCTCGGAAAGCCGCTGGCGGGAGTGGTGGCCATGTTCCGGACGTTCGCCGCCGGAACGCCCATCACACTGACTGTGGACGGTACCCCGCACCGGGTGTGGATTGCGTACGTGGGCCGCGGCCGCTATTACCCCCGGGACCATGCGCCGCTGCTCCGGCCCGTGCTGGACGACGGCGTGCTGGATTTCAGGATCTTCTCGGCTGATGAATCGTTCGCACGGTTGAGGCTTCTTTGGGCGGTGCTCACCGGTACCGTGGCCAGTTCCAGCATCACGCACCTCCGTGAAGCAACCGAGGTCACCATCCACGCCAACGGCGCGCCGATGGCCCTGGCAGTGGACGGCGAAGCGCTGGCCGGGGTGCGCAAGGTGCACTACCGGGTGGTTCCCAGGGCGCTGGTCTACTACTCACCGCAGTCTTAAGGCCGGTTGCAGCACCCTTGCCTGTGGGCCGCAGACCGGATGCCCTGATCCGGTCATCCGTCGGGACTACCCTGATTCGCCCCTGAATCATCCCTGAGACCGGCGAAAAGCCGTGCAGGCGTCGGTAGCGTAGGGGGTACCACCTCCCTAAACGCATTCCGCAGCCCAGCGCTGCCGATCAAAGGAATACTCCATGATTGAGGCAACAGACCTGGCCAAGGCCTACGGCGGAAAGACTGCCGTGGCCGGGGTCAGTTTCACAGTCCGGGCCGGACAGGTTACGGGCTTCCTGGGACCCAACGGTGCCGGGAAGTCCACCACCATGCGCATGATCATGGGACTGGACCGGCCGACGTCGGGCTCCGTCACGGTGAACGGACTGCCCTACGCCCAGCACAAGGCACCGCTGCACGAGGTGGGTGCCCTGCTGGACGCCAAGGCGGTACACACCAGCCGCAGCGCCTACAACCACCTGCTGGCCATGGCTGCAACGCACGGCATCCCCAAGGCACGGGTCCACGAGGTCATCGAGATGACCGGCCTGGAGGCTGTGGCCAAGAAGAAAGCCGGCGGCTTCTCGCTGGGCATGGGACAGCGGCTGGGAATCGCCGCCGCCCTGCTGGGTGATCCGCAGACACTGATCCTTGACGAACCGGTCAACGGCCTGGACCCCGAAGGCGTGCTGTGGGTACGCAACCTGGTCCGCTACCTTGCGAACCAAGGCAAGACGGTGTTCCTGTCCTCGCACCTGATGAGCGAGATGGCCCAGACCGCGGACCACCTGATCGTCATTGGCCGTGGCAGGATCATCGCCGACGCACCCGTGAAGGAAATCATTGCCGGAACCCGCCAGGCCAAGACCCTGGTCCGCACCGACGACGCACCGTTCCTGCAGTCGCTGCTGGCAGGAAACGGCGTCACCGTGGACCAGAGCGAGCCTGAAACCCTGACCGTCACCGGCCTTGACCCGCGGCAGATCGCCCGGTTGGCCCTGGACAACGAGGTGCTGGTCTACGAACTCACCCCCAAGGTGTCCTCGCTCGAAGACGCCTACTTCGACCTCACCAAGGACGAAGTGGAATACCACTCGCACCTGGCAGGCGGCCCGGCGGGCAGCCAGCCGCAGCCGGCCCCGGCGACGGCAGGAAAGTAAGGACCATGAGCACAACAATTGACAACGCCCCCGCGTCGCGTTCCGCTGCCGGTACCCGGCACAGCCTGAGCTTCGGCGGCGTGCTGCGCTCCGAATGGATCAAGCTGTTCTCCCTGCTGTCCACCCGCATCCTGCTGGTGCTGACGTTCGCAGCCATCATCGGCGTCGGTGTCCTGACCGCGTTCGTCCGCTACAACATCCTCGATTCCATGGCCGCCAACGCCAGGGCCCAGGGTCTGGAACCGTCCTCCGACATGCTGGAGCAGTCCATGCCGCCGGGTTCCGGCCTGGACCTGTACAACCTGCCCAACGCGGGGCTTCAGATCGGCATCCTGATCTTCGGTGCCTTGGCAGTCCTGTTCATGGCCTCCGAGTACGCCACCGGCATGATCCGCTCCACCATGAGCGCCGTTCCGGCCCGCACCCCGGCCTTCGCGGCCAAGGCCATCATCCTGGCGGTGGTGTCCTACGTGATCACCACTGTGGCCGGTGCCGTCACCTTCCTGCTGTCCGTCCCCATGTTCCAGGGCCTGGGCCTTGACCTCTCCTGGTCCACTGACGGTGTGGTCTACAGCGTCTTCACCGGCGGCCTGTACGTGGCGGGCGTTGCCCTCATTGGCCTGTCCCTGGGTACCCTGCTGCGCAATTCGGCCGGCGCCATCACCGTGCTGGTGGGCATCTTCTTCGTCATCCCCATCGCCGCGGGCTTTGCCTCACTTATCCCGGGCGACTTCTGGAAGTACGTGCCGCAGTACATTCCGAGCGAAGCGGGCGGCCGGTTCCTGGCCATCGGCGAAATCGACGCCTACATCGACCCCTGGCAGGGCGGCCTGCTCTTCCTGGGTTACGTCCTGCTGTTCCTGGTGCCGGCAATGATCGTGCTCAAGAATCGCGACGTCTGACCCTACGGACAGCATGAACGAAGCATCAACGGCAAAGGACGCGCTGGTCGCCGGCAACTGGCAGGCCGCCGCGTCCTTTGCCGAGCTTAACGAGAGGCGCCGGGGCAGGATCCGGCGCTACCTCTACGAACACCCGCGCGTCATGGACGCGGTGGTGGCGCTGAGCTACATCCTCCTGGTGGCACCCACCGCCGTGGATGCCCTGGTCTCCGGCAAGTGGCTGGCCGCCGCACTGCTGGGTGCCGTTGCCGGGGCGCTGTTCCTGCGGCGCTTCCACCCGGTGGGGCTGGTGGCCTTCGTGGCGGTCATGGAGGTGGCCGTCACGCTGCTGCACCCCTGGGGGTCCAACGTGTCCACGGGCCTGTGGTTCTCGCTGTATTCCGTGGCGGTGGTGCACACCCGGCGCTTCGCGCTCATCACCATGGCGGCAGCCACGGCACCGCTCGCCCTCCTCTACCTGCTGGCCGCCGTCGGGCCCATGGAAAACTCCTTCGTCCAGGACCAGGGCGCCAACCCGGCGGACTTCCACCTGCTCACCAGCATCGCCACCGGTGCCACCATCGCACTGTCCAACGTCATCGCCACGGGCATCGGCATCGGGGTGAAGCAGCGCCGGGAACATGAGCAGCAGGTTGCCGCGTGGGCCGCGCGGACCGCCCGGCTTGCCTCCGTCAACGAACGGAACCGGATCGCCCGGGAAATGCACGACGTCGTTGCCCACTCGCTGACGGTGATGATCAGCCTCTCGGACGGCGCCGGCGTCGTGGTCCGGAAAAGCCCTGAGCGGGCCGGCGAGGTGCTGGGCGAACTGTCCCGGACGGGGCGGACAGCGCTGGCGGACATGCGCCGGGTGCTGGGCGTGCTGCGAGACGACGCCGGAACGGCCGCCCCGAGGACTCCGCTGGCGGCGGGGCAGAGCCTGGCGAAGCTGCTGGAGGGTTTCCGCACCGCCGGGCTGCCGCTGCACTATTCGCATACCGGCCCGGCGCTGCCCAACGATGCCGCATTCCAGCTCACCGTGTACCGGATCGTCCAGGAATCGCTCACCAACGTGCTCCGCTACGGTCGATCCCTGGGGCGGGTGGACGTGGACATCGCCCGGCAGGGCGCCACGGTGACCATTGACGTGCACGACGACGGCGCAGGCGGGAGTGCCCACCGCACCGATGACGGAGGTGCCCAGGCCGACGCATCGCCGGGATCGGGCCTGCCGTTCGGGACCGGACAAGGGCTCGCCGGCATGGCCGAGCGGGCCCGGATCTACTCCGGTACGGTGACCGCCGGGCCGGGCGGGCGCGGCTGGCGCGTCCACGCGGTCCTGACCTGCCCGGCCGATGACCGACCTGAACCGATCTCCGCACCCCCCGAACTGCAAGGCAAGGCATGACTGAACACGCACCGATCACCGTCCTGCTGGTGGATGACCAGCCACTGCTGCGGATGGGATTCCGCCTGATCCTGGAAGGGGAGGACGACCTGCACATCGTGGGCGAAGCCTCCGACGGCGCCGAAGCCGTCAAGCTCGTCCGGAACCTCACCCCGGACGTGGTGCTCATGGACGTCCGGATGCCGGTGCTGGACGGCATAGAAGCCACCCGCGCCATCACTGCCGAAGGGTCCCCGGCCCGCATCATCATCCTCACCACCTTCGATGTGGACGAGTACGCGTTCGCCGGGCTGCAGGCAGGGGCGTCCGCGTTCCTGCTCAAGGACGTGGCGCCGTCGGAACTCATCCAGGCCGTGCGCGTGGTGGCCAGCGGGGACGCCGTGGTGGCGCCGAGGGTCACCCAGCGCCTGCTGGAAACCTACGTCCGCGGTGCGGCAGCCCCGGCCCCCGCCGCGCAGGCTCCCGACCCCCTGCTGGGGGACCTGACGCCGCGGGAGACCGAGATGCTCGAGGCCATGGCGGAGGGGCTGTCCAACGCCGAGATCGCGCACCGGTACTTCCTGTCCGAGGCAACAGTGAAAACGCATGTGCGCCGGATCCTGACCAAGCTGCACCTCCGGGACCGGGTGCAGGCGGTGGTGTACGCGTACGAAACCGGGCTGGTGGTGCCCAGCAACCCGGACTACTGACAGCCGGTTCACAGGAAGGCCCTATGCAGGACATAGGGCCAGGGCCTTTGATGGATTCATGACTTCGCTTCCGCCCCATGAATCCGGCCCTGAGGAACAGCACCCCCACCCGAACCACGACCGGGGGCTGGAGTTCGACCTGTCCACAATGCTGAGCCGGCGGTCGCTGGGACTGTTCCTTGGCGCCGGCGGTGCCGCGGCTGCCCTGGCCGCCTGCACGCCGGGCGGTTCCTCCACGGCCAGCCAGCCGGCGTCGTCCGACCCCACCGTGCCAGCCACGGCGTCTGCTTCCCCGTCCGCGGCGTCGTCCGCCAGCGCCACTCCGTCCCCCACGCTGACCCGCGCCATCGCCGAATGCGGTGTGGAGATCCCGCAGGAAACCGCCGGACCGTTCCCCGGGGACGGTTCCAACGGCCCCAACGTCCTCGAAGCGTCCGGAGTGGTCCGCAAGGACATCACCTCGAGCTTCGGCTCGGCCTCCGCCACTGCGGAAGGCGTCCCACTGACATTTACGCTGACCCTGCTGGACAACGCCAACGGCTGTACCCCCATGGCCGGCGCCGCCGTCTACGCGTGGCACTGCGACCGGGACGGAAAGTACTCTATGTACGATTCGAGCCTTACCAACGAGAACTACCTGCGCGGCGTCCAGGAAGCCGATTCGAACGGCCAGGTCACGTTCACGTCCATCTTCCCGGGCGCCTACTCCGGCCGGTGGCCGCACATCCACTTCGAGGTGTTCGAGTCCATGAACAACGCGACAGCGGCAGGCCAGGTGCTGGCGGTTTCGCAGATTGCGCTTACCAAGGCCGCATGCGACGACGTCTACGCCACGGCCGGGTACGAACGCAGCGTCACCAACATGTTGCGCACCACCCTGCAGTCGGACAACGTGTTTGGTGACGACGGCGCCATCTACCAACTCGCCACGATGGCAGGTTCGGCGGCGGCGGGCTACACGGCGGGGCTCAACGTCACCATCTAGACTCGGGAGCATGCCTAACCACTCCCCTGCCACAGACCACATCCAGGACCTTGGCGCATTCGTCAGCGCGTCGCCGTCGAGCTTCCACGCGGCCCACGAGGCCGGACGGCGGCTGGCGGACGCGGGATTCACCCGGCTTGACGAGCTGGAGCCGTGGGACGGCGGGGCCGGCCAATTCTTCATCATCCGGGACGGCGCACTGATCGCCTGGGTGGTTCCGGAGAGCGCCGGTCCCACCACCGGGTTCCACATCCTGGGCGCCCACACGGACTCGCCGTCCTTCAAGCTCAAGCCCAAGCCCACCACCGGCGCCTACGGCTGGCTTCAGGCCGGAGTGGAAGTCTACGGCGGCCCCCTGCTGAACTCCTGGCTGGACCGGGAGCTGCGGCTGGCCGGCCGGCTGGTGATGCTGGACGGCACCGAACACCTGGCCGCCACCGGACCGCTGCTGCGGTTCCCCCAGCTGGCCATCCACCTGGACCGTGCCGTCAACGACGGGCTGACGCTCGACAAGCAGCGGCACATGAACCCGGTGTGGGGACTGGGAAACCCGGCAGACTTCGACGTCCTGCGGGTTTTGGCCTCCTCCGTGGAAGGCGCCTCCGTTGATCCGGCCCGCATTGGCGGGTACGACGTCGTCATCGCGGACACGCAGGCACCCGCGGTTTTCGGGGGATCGGGTGAGTTCTTCGCATCCGGGCGGTTGGACAACCTTTCCTCCACGCACGCGGGACTGGCCGCGCTGATTGCCCATGCTTCGTCCGGTTCCGCTGACGCTGCTGCACCGATTGCCGTGCTGGCCGCGTTCGACCACGAGGAGATCGGTTCCAATTCGCGCTCCGGTGCCTGCGGGCCGATCCTCGAGGACGTGCTGGTGCGGATCTCCGACGGCCTCGGCGCCTCGGTCAGCCAGCGGCGTCAGGCCCTGGCGGCGTCGTTCTGTGTTTCCGCCGACGCCGGCCACGCCGTCCACCCGAACTACGCCGAGCGGCACGACCCCGCCAACCACCCCGTGCTCAACGGCGGGCCGCTGCTGAAGATCAACGCGAACCAGCGGTACGCCACGGACGCACCCGGGGCGGCACTGTGGGCCCGGCTGTGTGGTGAAGCGGGAGTGCCCTATCAGGAGTTTGTGTCCAACAACGCGATCCCGTGCGGCTCCACCATCGGCCCCCTGACCGCCACGCGGCTGGGAATCCGGACTGTGGATGTGGGTGTGGCCCTGCTGTCCATGCACTCCGCCCGCGAGTTGTGCGGTGTGGAGGATCCCTGGCGCCTGGCCGCTGTGGCCGAGTTGTTCTTCCGCACAGCCTCCTAGAGCTCTCCGTCGCCCCGGGAACCGAACCGCATCCGGTGCCGGTCGATGGTTCGGGCCGGGACGCCGATCCAGGTTTCGCCGTCGGGTACGTTACTGAGGACGGCGGCGCCCATTCCTATCGTGGCGTAGTCCCCCACGCTGGTCCGCTCGCGGACGCTGGAGTTCATGCCCAGGTCAGCGGCCCGTCCGATCCTGACCCCGCCGCCCAGGGAAACGCCTGCTGAGAACGTGGCGAAATCGGCAGCGTCGTCGTCGTGGGTGAACGTTACCGACGGCATGGCCACCACGTGTGCGCCGAGCGTAACGCCAGCCGTCAGGGTCACGTTCCTGAGGAGTATGCTTCCCCGCCCGATCCGGCAACCGTCAGGGTACTGGACCGTGGGATCAATGGCGGTGGCGTACCGGGATTCCTGGACGCCAACGCTCCGCAATCGGTCCACCACGGACTCGCGGGCCCGTCCGGAGGCGAGGCAAACCAATAGGAAGGCGTGCCTGAAACTGACGGCATCCTCAACCCTTCCCAGCACCGGGGCTCCATCCACCGTGGTGTCCGCCAGCTGCCTGTCGTCATCAAGGAATCCCACGACGTCGTACTGCCCGCTGCCCCGGACCATGGCCAGGACCTCCCTGGCCAAGCCGGTCGCCGAGACCAGAATCAGCTCGCTCATGTTACCGACCGCCCCTAGACTATCGGCAGGACATAAGGTTCGGTGGGGGTGCTGGACTTGCCGGCGGCCAGGGCAGTCAGTTGTGCCCGTGACTCCACGCCCAATTTCCGGTAGATGGCCGTCAGGCGCACCTCCACTGTACGTACCGACACGTAGAGGGTGCCCGCGATTTCCTTGTTGCGCATCCCCCGCGCCACCATCTTGGCAAGTTCGAGTTCGTGGTTTGCGAGCAGCAGCAACGCCGGGTTCCCTTGGGGGCGTTCCTCGCGATCATCCATGAGCAGCACGTCCACATGCCGGGCCCATGAAGCTGCACCGGCCTCATCGAAGAGCACCTTGGCCCTCAGCAGGGCATCCCGTGAGTCCCGGATCCGGCCGAAGGCGCTCAGGCGTTCCGAGTAACACAGCAAGGTCCGGGCCCGCTCCACCAAAGGGACGTGACCCATCCCGGCTTCAATGGCCTGACTGAAGAGCTGAAGGGAATGTTCCCCGTCAGCGAGCATGGCGCGGCATCGGGCCAGGGCTTCCACAAGCCAGAGGGAGCGCAGACCTGCCGGATGGGCCTCCAGACGCTGCAGAACCTGAATCGCCTCCCGATGCCGTCCCAACCGGACCAGGACTTCCACCAAGTCGGCTTCACACCTCAGCAGCACAGGGTTGGCGAATGACTGGCCCAGCTCTGAGGCCCGGGAGAGGTACGCACAGGATTCTGCGAGGTCACCGCGGAGTAAGGCGAAATGGCCCTGCATGGTTGCGAACTGGGCAGCGATGGCTGGATTGTTGCCCAAGGCCGCGAACTGCTGTGCCTCCGCCGCATAAACCTTTGCCTGGGCTTCATCTCCCAGCGCGTGCGCCCGCCACACCCGAAAGAGGCACCGCTGTCCGCGCTGGTACTTCAATTCCGGGTCGCCGCGCTCGAGATCGTCTATGAGGCGGATAGCAGCTCGGACGTTGCCGGCACGGATTTCGTTGTCCACGGCCAGGACCAGGGCCGTTTCCCGCCACAGGGTATTGCCGGATTCAGGATCACCGGCGACGATCGCGAAGGCCTGCCGGGCTTGTGGGTACGCTTCGGCGTAGCTGAGTGCCCGGCCCTGCACCAGCAGGCTTACCATTCGGGCCTTTCCGGCAGGTTCGTGTCTACGGGCAAGGCCGGCTGTATCGCCCCGGATGGCATTGGCCAGGGTTTGTGCGCGGTCGGCAATGGCAAGGCACTCCGCCGACGCCGCGTCCCGGTAAGCCGCGCCGCACCGGAGTACCTCGGCCGCGTCCGCCAGCTCCCACCGTTCCGCATAGTAGAGGGCTGCACCGGCCAGTAGGGTCGCGGTATATGCGGGGTCGTGCCGGCCGAACTCCTTGGCCAGGCGCAGCACCATGCTCGAGCGCACCGAGGCGCCCTGGGCGAACTGGATTTCAAAGGCCAGCCCGGTCAGCCGAAGGATGAGGGCCGGGTTGCGGGTGACCCGGCGGGCCCAGTCCAGATATCGGCGGGCGTTTACGAATTCGCCGAGGCTGAAGAGGAGTTCGGCAATAGCGGCGAGGCGTGCAGCGGTTTCGGCCTCCCAGGGGTTGAGGGTCAGCGCGCGCTCAACATACTCGACGGCGAACGGCACATCTCCGCCGCGGATCAGATCCACCGCGTGCCGCAGCAGGCTGAACGGCGTTTGGCGCTCCAGTGCCGTGTAGCTCAAGTGCCAGCGCCGGGCGTACGGGTCGGAAGACTCTGAGGCGTGTGCCAGCGCACGGTGGCTGGCGGTCCTCGCCGCAGGGGTCATGGTGGAAAAGACGTAGCCGCGCAGCAACTGATCGCGGATCCGAAGGTGGGCCCCCGTTCGGCTGACCAGCCCTTCGGACAGCAGTTCGTCGACGCCGGACCATACGTCCCCGTTGACCTCTTCCAGTGCTCCGATGTCGGTCCGGCAGGACAGCGAGAGAAGGTCGAGGATGCCGCGGGCCGCCGGAGTCAGCCGGCCCACCACCGCCGCAAATTCCGTTTCAAAGCTGCCCCTGCAGGGCAACGGGATGGGCATGGCGTACTTCCCATCGGCCTGCCGCTCCAGCAGGTGATGGTAAAGCTCGACGGCGGCGAGCGGATTTCCCGGGGTGGCAGAGGCAACTGCGTGGGCGGCCGCCGTCGTGGCCTGCTTTGCGGGGATGGCCTCCAGCATCCGCACCGTCTCGTTGTAGCTCAGTGGATTAAGTATGAGCGACTCCAGTCCGTTGAACGGGCTCTCAGGAGAGACGCCGCGGGCACTGAGGAACAGCGCAATGTCGGTTCCGGTCAGGCGCCTGGCCAGGAAACCGATCACTGCCTGGCTTCCGGGATCGAGCCGGTCGGCGTCGTCGATGGCGATAACCGTCCGCGATGACGAGCGCTGGAGCAGCCCGGCCAGGAGCGTCGCCGAGAAAGCGGGGACGTTAAGGGTGCCCGCCGCGTCCCGCAGGAGCTCGTCCGCGATCCGGTTCAGGACCGGGTCGTCCATCCTGTTCAGGAGGGCCGTGACTCCGGAGAGCGGCCAGTCGGACTCGGACGCGCTGGCGCTGAGGAACACCGTTGGGTACTCGCACAGGGCGGAAATTTCGGCAAGGAGTGCTGATCTTCCGGCTCCCCTGCTGCCGGACACCACCAGGGCGGAATCCTTGGGTCCACGGATCACCGACAGGATCCTGTCCAGTTCCTTGCTCCGGCCTACCAAAGACATGGGGTCCCCATCCTGTTAAGAAAGGAGACCGCATTCTTGCGCATGTGTATCCGGCACGGCAGCCGTACCGCCGGGTTCCCGCCCCGGAGGTCCGGCCCGGCTGGTTCCCGCCGCCAGCGCGAAACCCAGCCGTAAAAAGGAATATATAGCCGCCGCAGTTCGGGTTGCCATCCAAATAGGCGCTGGATTGGCTCAAGATTGGGCGGCGGGTTTCCTGCAGATTTCAGTGTTGCCTTGCATGCATCTTTTGATGCCCTCCGATGTCCGCAGCTGGAGAAAGTTCTGATTTGGACACTGCGAGCTTGTGCCGATGCACATAATCGCGGGAGCCGGAGCGGGTCTAGGGTGGGAGAAACTTGTGATCCACCGCACTGGAAGGGCCCCGGGAAACCTCCGCCGCCGCCAGTAGCCCAAACTCCACGCAATAACCAGAAGGACGGCGCACGCATGCCCGCTGACCAGCAACTGTCCAAGTCGCTCAAACCACGGCACCTTTCCATGATCGCCATTGCCGGCGTCATCGGCGCCGGACTCTTCGTCGGATCCGGCGCCGCCATCCAGCAGGCAGGCCCGGGCATCCTGGTGGCCTACATGGCCGCCGGCATCGTGGTCATCCTGGTGATGCGCATGCTCGGCGAGATGGCCGCAGCCCACCCTGAGACCGGCTCATTTTCCACCTACGCAGACAAGGCGCTGGGCCGCTGGGCCGGATTCAGTATCGGCTGGCTCTACGCATGGTTCTGGATCATCGTGCTGGGCATCGAAGCCACAGCCGGGGCGGCCATCATGCACCGGTGGATTCCGGGCATCGACCAGTGGGTCTGGGCCCTGATCCTGATGGTCCTCCTGACGCTGACCAACCTCGGTTCGGTCAAGTCCTACGGTGAATTTGAGTTCTGGTTCGCCTCCATCAAGGTCACTGCCATCATCCTGTTCCTGCTGTTCGGTGTGGCGGCCATCCTGGGCCTCGTTCCCGGCGTGCCCGCTCCAGGCCTTGACAACCTGCTGAACAACGGCGGATTCATGCCCAATGGCCCCGGCGCCGTCCTGGCCGGAATCCTTGTGGTGGTGTTCTCCTTCTTCGGCGCCGAAATCGCCACCATCGCCGCCGGTGAGTCCGAGAACCCGGTGGACGCAGTCAAGAAGGCCGTCAAGTCCACCGTCTGGCGGATCCTCGTTTTCTACATCGGCTCCATCGCCATCGTGGTCACCCTGCTGCCGTGGAACGATGCCAGCGTGGCCAAGAGCCCCTACGTTGCGGTCATTGAGCTCTTCGGAATTCCGGGCGCCGGAACCATCATGGACATCGTGGTGCTGACCTCGGTCCTGTCCTGCCTGAACTCCGGCCTCTACACCGCCAGCCGCATGCTGTTCTCGCTGTCCAGGCGCGGAGACGCCCCTGCGTCCTGGACGAAGATTTCCCGGCGCGGCGTGCCGGTCGCTGCGGTGCTCTCCTCCACGGTTGTCGGCTTCGTTACCGTTGGCCTGAACTACATCGCACCGGACACGGTATTCCTGTTCCTGGTCAACACCTCAGGCGCCATTGCGCTGTTCGTCTGGCTGGTCATCGCCTCCTCGCAGCTGATCCTCCGCAAGCGCATGGGTGCCGCCGCCAAGGACCTTGCCCTGAAGATGTGGCTCTTCCCGTACCTGACCTGGCTGTCGATCGGCAGCATCGTTGCCCTGCTGATCGGCATGGTCATCCTGGACTCCACCCGGGAATCCCTGTTGCTGTCCGTGGCGCTGGCCGGAGTTGTGGTGGCCATCGGAGTCCTGCGCTACCGCCGGCGCGGAGCTTCCGCAGGCCAGGCCGGGGACGGGCTTGAAGCCGGCGATGTCCCGGCCAAGGCGGGCCCGGCGTCGTAATCTGCTGTTTTTCCACATAGGAGAGCCCGTGCTGCCGGCAGCACGGGCTCTAGCCTTGAGTCAAGCGCGAATCGCCTATCCCGTCCACATGCACTAAGATATTGAAGTCTGTGCTGCGCCCCAGCCACCGTTCCGGCGGCGGGGCTTGCATGGAATCGCAAATGAACCTCCTGTTACGGAAATGCCGTAACCGCTTAGCCCAAAGGAGGTGGGTTCACATATGCGTCCTTACGAATTGATGGTAATCATCGACCCCGAGGTCGAAGAGCGTACCGTTGAGCCGTCGCTTCAGAAGTTCCTGAACGTCATCACCAACGATGGTGGAACCATCGAAAAGGTTGACATCTGGGGCCGTCGTCGTCTGGCTTACGAAATCAAGAAGAAGTCCGAAGGTATCTACGCCGTGGTGAACTTCACCGCCAAGCCGGAAACCGCCAAGGAACTTGACCGCCAGCTGTCTCTTAACGAGACCATCATGCGCACCAAGATCACCCGCCCCGAAGAGCAGAAGGTTGTTGCCGAGTAATTTCGGTACCACCCTTCATTCTTCACCCCGCAGGACTCGAATCTTCACCCAGGATCGAACAAGGAGGCAGTAGATGGCAGGCGAGACCACCATTACGGTCATCGGTAATCTCACCAATGACCCGGAATTGCGGTTCACACCGTCAGGTTCGGCAGTAGCGAACTTCACCATCGCTTCCACCCCGCGTACCTTTGACCGCCAGTCCAATGAGTGGAAGGACGGGGAAACCCTGTTCCTCCGCGCTGCGGTGTGGCGTGAAGCGGCCGAGAACGTAGCGGAGTCCCTGACAAAGGGCATGCGCGTCATCGTTACCGGCCGCCTGAAGAGCCGTTCCTACGAAACAAAAGAAGGCGAAAAGCGCACCGTTATCGAGCTTGAGGTCGATGAAATCGGCCCCAGCCTGCGCTACGCAAACGCCAAGGTCAACCGTACCCAGCGCTCCGGCGGTCAGGGTGGCGGCGGCTTCGGCGGAGGCAACAGCGGCGGTGGCTTCGGCGGCGGCAACTCTGGTGGAAACCAGGGCGGCAACTCCGGCGGTAACTGGGGTGGCGGCGGCGGCAACCAGCAGGCTGCACAGGACGATCCCTGGGCAACGCCCGGCGTCTCCAATGCAGGTGGCTGGGGCAACGGCCCCGACTCCGAACCGCCCTTCTAAAAAATCATCTCGGCCCGGCGTCGGGACCGCATCACTGTGCCTGTCGGCATGGTGGCGGGTATCGCCGTCGGACCACCACCATCCCGTGGATCAATATCCACGGGCTCCCTAGAATAGGAGCTCCACGATGGCTAAGGCTGAACTCCGTAAGCCCAAACCAAAGTCCAACCCCTTGAAGGCCGCTGACATCACTGTCATCGACTACAAGGACGTAGCATTGCTGCGCAAGTTCATCTCCGACCGCGGAAAGATCCGCGCCCGTCGCGTCACCGGCGTCACGGTCCAGGAACAGCGCAAGATCGCACAGGCAATCAAGAACGCCCGCGAAGTTGCCCTGCTGCCTTACTCCGGCGCTGGCCGCGGTTAAGGAAGGGATTTACTAACATGGCAAAGCTCATTCTGACCCACGAAGTCACCGGTCTCGGTGCTGCTGGCGATGTTGTCGAGGTCAAGGACGGTTACGCACGTAACTTCCTGCTGCCCCGCAACTTCGCCCTGACCTGGACGAAGGGTGGCGAGAAGCAGGTTGAGTCCATCAAGGCTGCCCGCGCCGCCCGCGAGCACGCTTCCCTGGAAGATGCTCAGAAGCAGGCCGCTGCACTGCAGTCCAAGCCTGTCCAGCTGGTCGTCAAGGCCGGCGAAACCGGACGCCTGTTCGGCACCGTCAAGCAGGCCGACGTCGCCAACGCTGTTGAGGCCGCAGGCCTGGGCAGCATCGACAAGCGCAAGGTTGAACTGCCGGTCCACATCAAGTCGGTTGGTTCCTACCAGGCCAACGTCCGTCTCCACGAGGATGTTGCCGCTGTGATCGAACTCGACGTAGTAGCCGGAAAGTAATTTCTGACTGCACCGAAGACCCCCGCTGCCGGATAACGGCGGTGGGGGTCTTTTGCATCTGCGGTCAGGGCCGGTGGAGTTCGGCCATCACATGCTGGTAGCCGCTCCTGATCATTGCCTCCAGTACCTGGCGGTCAACATCTGCCAGCCTGTTGATGTACAGGCAGGCGGCGCCGGTCTTGTGCTTGCCGAGGGCATCAAGGTGCGGCCCGGCATCGGGTCCGTACGTCAGTCCGTACAGGGCAAGATTGGCCTTCCGCGGGGAAAACCCGACGGCGGCTGCGTCGCCTTCCCGGCCGGTGGCATACCTGTAGTGGTAGCTGCCGAAGCCCACGATTGTGGGTCCCCACATCACCGCCTCCTGGCCGGTGATGTCCCGCATCAGCTCCATCAGCTCGAAACCATCGGCCCTGCGGACCGGGTGCTCCACCCTTGCCAGGAATTCGCTGACGTCAGCCCCGGTAGGGGCGGTCTTGTTCTCTGCCATGGACGTAGTCTGGCAGACGCCGCCGGGGTGCGGCCACACCGGTGATAGCCTGCACCGGTGACCAACCAGAACATGCGAATCCGTCCGTTCCACCAGGCTGACGTCTTTTCCGCCGAACCGTACCGCGGCAACCCGCTGGCCGTGGTGGTTGACGCCGAAGACCTGTCCCCGGAGCAGATGCAGCACTTCGCCAACTGGACGAATCTCTCCGAAACCACGTTCCTGCTGCCGCCCACACACCCTGAGGCGGACTACCGGGTACGCATCTTCACCGGCACAGAGGAGTTCCCTTTCGCCGGCCACCCGACGCTGGGTTCGGCGCACACCTGGCTTGAGGCCGGCGGCGTGCCGAAGTCGGCCGACCGGCTGGTGCAGGAGTGCGGGGCCGGGCTCGTGCGGATAAAGCGCGACGGCGGGCGGCTCGCCTTCGCCGCGCCGCCGCTCACCCGCTTCGAACCCGTGGACAGCTCTGTCCGCCGGCAACTGGCCGCCGCTCTTCGGCTGCCCGGGCCCCACATCCTTGATGCGTCCTGGCTGGTCAATGGTCCCGAGTGGATTGGTGTTTTGCTGGGATCCGCTGAGCAGGTCCTGGCCCTCGAGCCGGACCTGGCTGCCATGGGGAGCCTGAAGATCGGGGTTATAGGTCCGCACCAGCCGGGTGGGGACGCCGACTTTGAGGTCCGTACCTTCATCCCGGGCGATGCCATGGTGGAGGATCCCGTAACGGGCAGCTTCAACGCAGGTGCTGCGCAATGGCTGATCGGAACCGGGCGGGCGCCGGAGCAGTACGTGGCTGCGCAGGGCACCGTGCTGGGCCGTGCAGGCCGCGTCCACATCTCCGCCGAGGGGGCGAACATCTGGGTGGGCGGCCACTCCGCCACCTGCATCCGCGGGACTGTCACGCTGTAGGTTCCTTCTTTGGGGGATGGCTTCTAACCGCAGCCCTGCTGAGGGATCCTGCGCAGGGAATACTCCAGAAGCGACGCCTGTTCAACAAGTAGATGCAAATGCATGTACGATCAGTGAACCAGCAACAGGAGAACGCCATGGAAACCCGCCGCATCACCGTCCTTTCCGCCGGACTCGGCGTCCCGTCGTCGAGCCGTCTGCTTGCCGACCAGTTGGCGGCGTCGGCCAAGCGGCAACTGGAGGCGGCCGGATACAGCGTGGAAGTGGAAACCGTCGAGCTGCGGGACCTGGCGGTGGACATCGCCAACAACTTTGTCACCGGCTACGCAGCCCCGCACCTGGCCGACGTGATCGCCGCGGTTGAAGCTTCAGACGGCATCATCGCGGTGTCCCCGGTGTTCAGCGCCTCGTACAGCGGGCTTTTCAAGTCGTTCTTCGACGTGCTGGACCCCAAGTCCCTGGATGGCAAGGCGGTCCTGCTGGGTGCCACCGGCGGAACGGACCGGCACCAGATGGTTCTGGATTACGCCATGCGCCCACTGTTCAGCTACCTCCGCACCCGGATTGCAGCCACGGCCGTGTTCGCCGGGCCGCAGGACTGGGGCGCCTCGAGCGACGCCGGCACCTCCCTGGCCAGCAGGGTGGACCGGGCATCCGGCGAGTTTTCGCAGCTCCTGGAAGGACTGCAGCCGGGCGGCAAGCTGGCGCCCATGGAATCCCTTCCGTTCGAGCATCTGCTCGCGGGAATTTCCGGAACCAACTGAGCAACCGATCGGCTCTGAACCGGTTGGCCTGCGGGCTGGCCGGCGCTTAGTTTTCGAGGAGTTCGATGAACTCCCGCGCCTGCTTCATGGAAATGTCTGAGTGGCGCGTCAGGGCTGCAGCGGCTGCCTCTGCATCCCCGTTGCGGGCCAGCGTGCGGATCCTGCCGTAAATCTCATCATTGAGCATGTTGCTGCTGACTTCGCGGGTCACGTCGCCCTTGCTCGCTATGGCCCGGTATCGGTACGGGAAGCGCTGCGGCTCGTCGTCTTCGTCGTCCTCCGGAGCGCTTCCGGGGGCTGCCGGGCTGCGGTAGGGCTGCGGGTGGGAGGCCAGGGCCCCGACGGCGTCGCGGGAGGCACGCAGGCCGTCTCCGGTCGCCTCGTAGTACAGCTTGATGGCGGCCATCGCCTGCCCTTGCGCGATCAGTGCATATATCCGCCGGTGTTCCGCTTCGGAAAGCTTGGCGGCTGCGGTCCGGGCAAGCTCTGCGGCGCCGGGGGCGGCCTGCTGGGGAGCGGCGTCATGCGCAGCCTTCCTCTTGCCCAGGGCGCGGGAAGCCAGCACGACGGCAACTGCCACAGCCACGAGGATGAGGGCGGGGATGACTAGCGATTCCATGGTTCTAAAGCCGTTCTCTATCTACCTGCTGCTGCGGATATGGACGGGGTCGCTGCGGAAAGGGCCCGGGGCCGGCGGACGTCACAAGACCCCACATAATCACCACCGGGACAATCGCAGGCAACAGAACCAGGAGTAGTTCGCCCATACCTACGAGCTTAGGGCAGATCCGGGTTATCCACAGCAATATTCACCGCGCTGCATGCTCGGCCCACCGGCCTGCCGGGCAGTCTTTCGGGGGAATATGAAATCCGTCCAGGCGACCCGGATGAGGTGTGTCACGGATGCCGGCAACACGCGCAGGAGCGGCATGTTCCGACACGCCGCTGTGGATGAAATTCCACAGAAGAAATATTTGCTCCACATGCCGTGTGAAGAGTTTTCGCAGGTCAGAGCCGTTAAGTGGCCCAAACTTTTTTCTTTTCCACAACTTTCCACACAGGCTGTGCACAAGCTATGCCGGTTAGTGCACAGGTTATCCACAGGCGGCCCCGGCAGTGGACTTTGCGGTGGGGCCGGGGGCCGCTAGCGTGGCGGGGTACCTGTTCCGGGGATCAATTGCGGCCCGCGGACCTGCATCGGAGGCAGGCCGGACAGCTGCGGTAAACCCCTGGGGAGGGGTCTCTGTGGAAAACCTGTGGATTTGGGGATAACTCCTGTGCACAAGTCGCGTCGGAGGCCAGGTCAGCCGCAGTGTCGGACCCTGCCGGTAGACATTGGACAGGTGGCGGAGCCCGGATTTCCGGCGAAGCCTTTGCAGGACGGCAACCACCGGGCGCACCCGGTAACTATGGAGGACGGCAGCTTTGTCAATCGCGCATCTGGACGAGGTCGAAACTACCCGCGGATCAGACGCGAGCCGAAAGCCTCCGCAGGACATCCCGGCTGAGCAGTCCGTCCTGGGCGGCATGATGCTGTCCAAGGATGCCATCGCGGACGTTGTGGAGATCCTCCGCGGCCAGGACTTCTACCGCCCCGCCCACGAAACCATTTACGAAGCGATCATCGATCTTTACGGCCGCGGTGAGCCCGCGGACGCCGTCACCGTCTCCGACGAGCTGACCAAGCGGGCCGAAATCAACAGGATCGGTGGCCCGGCCTACCTGCACGAGCTGATCCAGACTGTTCCCACGGCAGCCAACGCCGGCTACTACGCCGAAATCGTTGCCGAGCGTGCGGTGTTGCGCCGTCTCGTCAACGCCGGGACCAAGATCGTCCAGCTGGGCTATGGCTCTGACGGCGAAGTAGAGGACCTGGTCAACCAGGCCCAGGCCGAGGTCTACGCCGTTGCCGAGCGCCGGACGGCTGAGGATTACGTGGTCCTCAAGGACGTCATGGAATCCACCGTGGACGAGATCGAGGCCTCCGGCCACCGCGGCGAAGGCATGGTGGGTGTGCCCACCGGCTTCTATGAGCTCGACGAACTTACCCACGGCCTGCACCCGGGCCAGATGATCGTCATCGCAGCCCGTCCTGCGGTGGGCAAGTCCACCTTCGCGCTGGACTTCGCCCGCTCGGCGGCCATCAAGAACAACCTGGCTACCGTCATGTTCTCCCTGGAAATGGGCCGGAACGAGATTGCCATGCGCCTCCTCTCGGCCGAGGCCACCATCGGGCTGCAGGATCTCCGCAAGGGCACCATCAAGGACGAACAGTGGTCCAAGATCGCCACCACCATGGGCCGCATGAACGACGCTCCGCTGTTCATCGATGACAGCCCCAACATGTCCCTCATGGAGATCCGGGCCAAGTGCCGCCGCCTGAAGCAGCAGCATGACCTCAAGCTCGTCATCCTCGACTACCTGCAGCTCATGAGCTCCGGCAAGAAGGTGGAGTCGCGTCAGCAGGAAGTCTCCGAGTTCTCCCGTGCCCTGAAGCTGCTGGCCAAGGAACTCCAGGTTCCGGTCATCGCCCTGTCCCAGCTGAACCGTGGCTCCGAGCAGCGGCAGGACAAACGCCCCATGGTCTCGGACCTGCGTGAATCCGGCTCCATCGAGCAGGATGCCGACATGGTCATCCTGCTGCACCGTGAGGACGTCTACGACAAGGAATCCCCGCGCGCCGGTGAGGCCGACATCCTGATCGCCAAGCACCGTAACGGCCCCACCAAGGACATCGTGGTGGCGTTCCAGGGCCACTACTCCCGTTTCGCGAACATGGCCGGTGACGCCGGCGGCGGCGGAGGCTTCTAGGCCGGGCGCCGGAGCGGCCGGCCCGGGGTCAGTCCTTTGCCAGAAGGTGGTTCGGCAGCCGGTTCCCCGGCGCCGTGCCCCTGATCTCCAGCAGCTCCCGCGCGTGGGCGTGAAGCCGCTTGTCTTCGTCGCTCACCGGCACCCAGGCCGGGATGGGCACTGAGTTGCCTGCGCCGTCGCGTGCCACCATGACCGTGAGGCAATACGTGGTGAGGTTCAATTCACGGCCCTTGGGATCGCCGGAGCGGACGTGTACTGCGATGTGCATCCCCTTCGTGCCGGTGTAGACGAGGCGGGCCTCCACCTCCACCACGTGCCCGATCAAGAGGGGCCGGTAGAAGCGGACACCGCCGGAAAACACGGCCACCGTGTCCTTGCCGCAGTAGCGTGACGCGCAGACATAGGCGGCCTCATCGATCCACTTCATGACGATTCCGCCGTGTACCTTGCCGCCCCAGTTCACATCGGTGGGCGCAGCCATGAAACGCAACGTCACCCGCTCGGCCGTTCCGGCGTCGGTATATTCCTGATGGTTCATAGCTTCGACGATCTGTTCCCGGACCTTGATGCGGGCCAGGGCGTGGTCGCGCTGTTCGATCTCCGCGGCGCTGACCGGCTCAAACTGCTTGACCGGGATGGGCTTGCCGTCCTCGCCCACCGCCACAAAAATCACCATGCACTGGCTGCGCATGGTGGCGGGGCCGCCCTTGGGGTCGCTGGAGGAGACGACGGTGCGGATGTGCATCGAAGACCGGCCGGTGTAGACGATGGTGGCCTCCACCTCCACCATGTCGCCGCTGTTCACGGGATCCGCGAAGTGGATGTTGCCCACGTATGCCGTGACGCAGTAGGACTTCGCCCACCCTACGGCGGCGGCATAGGCGGCCTTGTCCACCCACTCCAACACCGTCCCGGCATCCACGGAGCCGCTGTGGCCAACGTCGGTAGGTGCCGCCAGGAAGCGGAGGGTCACGGAGTTGGGCGCACCGGTCTCAGTCATGCTGCCGATCATACTGACGCTGCCGGTTACCGGCCGGTTCGGCTCCGGCGCCGGTTAAACCACGACGGCGGCCACGCACCGTGGTGCGCAGCCGCCGTCGGGCGTTTCGTCTTTAGGCCAGGACTGCCAGCTTGGAGTTCCTGCGGCCGAAGAGGGCGCGGTCCACGGAGACGCGGCCGGCGCCGGTAAGGGCCAGTGCAAACGCGGCAGCTGCCAGGAGCAGAACCAGCTCGTAGCCGCCGTTGGCAGCGAAGACCCCGGCGGGAGCGTGCACCAGGAAAAGGGCGCCCAGCATGTTGAGGGCCAGGAGGGCGGCCACCACGCGGGTCAGGATGCCCAGGATCAGGGCGATTCCGCCGGCGAGTTCAAGGACGGCAACTGCCGGGGCCATTACGTCGGCGGCAGGCACGCCCATCTTGGCGAAGGACGCCTGGGTGCCGGCAATTGTCCACTCGTTGAACTTCTGCCAGCCGTGGGCTGCGAAGAGGAAGCCCAGGACAATGCGGAGGGCCGTGATGGCGGTGGTGGTCAGGCGGGACTGGTTCATGGGGTTTCACCGTTTCGGATATCGGTCGGAGCTGGACACATGCAAGCAGGGGCCGGATCGCAGCGTTGAACCCTTCCAGTGTTCCGCAGTATTGGTTGAAGAGTCAACCAATTGCGGGATACTGTGGGATATGTCATGACCGTGACGTCACACTCTCCGGGCTTCCCGCGCCGTCGACGTTAAGCTGGCACGGTGTCCCAACCCTCCACCTCCGCGCCTGTAGCGTCACGCCGCGGCAATGCCCGTGAGATTCTCCGGCTCGCCGTTCCCGCGTTCGGTGCCCTCGTGGCCGAACCCCTGTTCCTGCTGGCGGACTCCGCCATCGTGGGGCACCTGGGAGTGGCCCAACTGGCGGGCGTGGGTCTGGCTTCAGCCGTGCTGCACACTGTGGTGGGGCTGATGGTTTTCCTCGCCTACTCCACCACCCCTGCCGTGGCCCGGGCCATCGGCGACGGCCAGCTTGGGAAAGCGCTGGCGGCAGGGCGCGACGGCGTGTGGCTGGCCATGCTGCTGGGCGTCGTCCTGGCGGCAGCCGGCTTTGTGGCCGCAGACCCGCTGATCGGGCTCATGGGCGCCCAAGGCGAGGTGCGCGCCTTCGCCGTCGACTACCTCCGTTGGTCCATGCCGGGACTCGTGGCGATGCTGCTGGTCTTTGCCGGGACCGGGGTACTCCGCGGACTCCAGGACACCCGCACCCCGCTGGTGGTGGCCACTGCCGGCTTCGGGCTGAACATCGTCCTGAACCTCTGGTTGGTCTACGGGCTCAACTGGTCCGTCACCGGCTCCGCCATAGGCACCAGCGTGGCGCAGTGGGGCATGGCGGCCGTCTATGTGCTGATGGTGCGGCGCAACGCTCTCCGGCATGGCGTGTCCCTGTTGCCCAGCTGGCGCGGCATCCGCAGCATGACCAGGGTGGGGTCCTGGCTCATGCTGCGCACCCTCAGCCTGCGGGCCGCCATCCTGGTGACGGTCCTGGTGGTCACCGGGCAGGGTGCCACCAACCTGGCGGCACACCAGCTCGCCATGACCATCTTTTCCTTCCTGGCCTTCGCCCTGGACGCCCTGGCCATCGCCGCGCAGGCGCTGATCGGCAAGGAGCTCGGCGGTTCCAACGCCGCCCGGGCCCGGGCGCTCACCACCACCATGATCCGCTGGGGCATCGGCTTTGGCGTTGTCACGGGGCTGCTCCTCGCGGCCGTGGCGCCGTGGGCGGGCGCCCTCTTTACCCCGGACCGGGATGTGCAGGCGGCCCTGGCGGTTGCCCTGTGGATCCTGGCCGCGGGCCAGCCGATTGCGGGCTACGTGTTTGTGCTGGACGGAGTGCTGATCGGCGCGGGGGATGCCCGCTACCTTGCCCTGGCCGGCCTGATGAATGTTGCGGCGTATGCCCCGATGTTGGCAGCTGTCGCATTCTCCGGAGTTTCAGGGGTTGCGGGGCTTGGTTGGCTTTGGGCGGCATTCTCCATCGGATATATGGCTGCCCGGGCGCTCACCCTGGGCCTGCGCGCCCGGAGCGACCGGTGGATGGTGCTGGGTTCGGCCTAACCGGGACACGCAACTAAACTGGACCGGTGACACAACCCTTGACACCCGCAGGCGCCGCCCAGGGAACCGCCCCCCGCACCGACCTGTGGAAGCCGGTCCTGCTGCGCTCCGCCGCCTCGCTGGTCTTCGGAGCCGTAACGATCTTTTGGGCAACGCCCTCCGTGGAAGCCATGGGCTGGGCAGGCGGCCTGTACCTCCTGGCCATCGGCGCCATCACCCTCTGGGGTATCCCGGCCACCGGCTTCGGGCGCGACTCTGCGTCAGGCAAGCTGCTCTCGGCTGCCGGATCCGTGCTGGCGGGCGCGGGGTTCGCGGTGCTCCTGCTGCACAGCGACCTCCTGTTCGGTGTCATCGCGGCGCTGGGCCTCGGCGTCGCCGGAGCCCTGGAGCTGGCCTGCGGCATCCGGAACCGCGGCCGGCACGTCCTGGCCCGCGACTGGATCACCTCGGGCCTCATCAGCCTCGGAACCGCGGTGATCCTGCCGTTCTTCGTCAGCCTCGGTGCGCACGCGCTGCTGGGCGTGGCCGGCGGCGGGGCCATCATTCTCGGTGTGCTGTGGGCGCTGTCCGGGCTGACGCTCAGGCACGATTCCCGCAGTACGGCCACGAAGCCGTAAACTAGGAAGGTCCCGGTTCTACTCGTTGTAGAAATTTCGCCGGGGCCACCCACAACGTACACCGGGCAGGCCATCCATGCCGCCCGCAGGGAGGACTTACCGTGGCAGACCAGCACCAGGGAAAACCGCGCAAGCTGCGGACCTCTGTGAAGGGCCCGCTGATGTTCTCCGCGTTCTGGGCCGTCGTGGCCTTCTTCGCCGTGGTGATTTTCGCTTCCGGCGGCAGCGCCCGCGCTCCGCGTTTCGACCTTGCCTTCACGGGTGCCGGGATCGCCTTCATCGTCACCCTGGTGATCGCCGCCATGCTGTCCATGAGCCACAAGGACAATGCCGAGCACTTGGGCAAGGGATCCGGCGTAAACCTCAGCTCGGCAAAGAACACGTCCCACGGCTTCGGGGGGACCAAAGCCCCGGGCTCGCCTGAGCAGCAGGACCCCGACGGCGGCACTGAAGGTTCCGCGGGCCGCTGACCAACCGCCGGTCCCGCCGTCCGCGCCAGGCTTATGAAGCCAACTCGCCGGACGTCGAGAGCTGGCGCGCCACTAGCCCGCCGCCGCCTGCCGTGCCCGGTAGGCCGCCACATGCGCCCGGTTGGCGCAGTTGCCCGTATCGCAGTAGCGCTTAGAGCGGTTTCGGCTGAGGTCCAGCACCGCCGCGTCGCAGTCCTCGGCCTCGCAGACGCGAAGCCTGTCCATCTCCTTGCTGCGCACCACATCCGCCAGCGCCATTGCGGCCTCCGTGCTGATCCGGTCCGCAAGCGGGGCCTCGGGCGTGGTGGCGTGCAGGTGCCAGTCCCAGCCATCGTGCCTGACCAATTGGGGGAGGGCGTTGGCGTCGCGGAGCAGGCGGTTGATTGTCTCTACGGCACCGTCTTCCCCGGCTACCCACGCCCCGGCCAGTTCCCCGCGCAGCCGCCGGACGCTGGCCAGCTCTGCCTCGTCCCTGGCCCTGGAACCTGAGAACTGCTCCGCCGCCAGGAATCCGTCTAGATCCTGCTGGGATCCCAGGCTCTCGCGCCCGTTGGCGCCGGAATTGATGAGGTTGACCACGCTGCGCAGCGCAACCTCAGTGTCAGGGGCAAATACCATCTTGACTCCTTACAGCGCCGAAGCGTACTGTCATGACCAATACCCCACTTTACTCCTGACAGGAGGCGACGGTGCCTGCCGCAAAGAACCATCCCGCCACGCCAAGCCCGGTGGCACCCCGCCGCAGTTTCCTGGCCTCCGGCCTGGGCGTCGCCCTGTTCTCGTCCGCCGTCTTCGGCACGTCGGGATCGTTCGGCAAGGCGCTCCTGGAAACGGGATGGTCCCCGGGCGCCGCCGTCACGGCACGCCTCACCGGCGCCGCGCTCATCCTGGCCATCCCGGCGGTCATCGCCCTGAAGGGCCGCTGGCACCAGCTGCGGGACAACTGGCTCACTATTGTGCTTTTTGGCCTGATCGGCGTGGCCGCGTGCCAGTTGTTCTATTTCAACGCGGTGGAGCGGCTTTCCGTCGGGGTCGCGCTGCTGCTCGAGTACCTTGCCCCGGTGATCATCGTCCTCTGGATCTGGGCAGCCAGCCGCAAGCGTCCGCGCGCGCTCACTTTCGGGGGAACCCTGCTGTCGCTGGCTGGCCTGGTGCTGGTCCTGGACCTCACCGGTGCCGTGAAGGTGGACCCGGTGGGGGTCCTCTGGGGTATGGCCGCAGCGGTCTGCCTGGCCATGTATTTCTTCATTACGGCCAAGGAAAATGACACCCTGCCGCCCTTGGTGCTGGCATCCGGCGGCCTGATGGTGGGCGCCGCCGTTATGTGGCTGGCCGGCGCCACCGGACTGTTGCCGATGGCGTTCAACACGGCGGACACCACACTCGGCCCCTGGGTGACCCCGTGGTGGGTTTCGCTGGCTGGATTGGTGGTCCTGGCAACAGTGCTGGCCTACGTCTCCGGAATCATGGCGGCCCGCGCATTGGGCTCCAAGGTGGCCTCGTTTGTCTCACTCACGGAGGTGCTGTTCGCCGTGATCTGGGCGTGGCTGCTGCTCGGCGAGCTGCCCGGTGCCATCCAGCTTGTGGGCGGTGTCCTCATCGTGGGCGGCGTCCTCCTGGTCCGGCTCGACGAACTCCGGGCTCCGGCCCCGCAACCCTCAGCCGGCCAGCCCTCGTCCAACGAGCCAGCGGCGAAGGCGGCCTCACCGCTCGAGCACGCGAACGACGTCGAACCCGTACCCTGAGTGCCCCGGCGTGCGCTGTCACCCGCGCATGGCCGTCCGGGGTAGCGGAGTTGGGCAGGTCCGCCGGCACCCGAACCGTGGTTAAACGGGGGAGGGCCCGGACACCTTGCGGTGCCCGGGCCCTCGCCGTTTACTAACAGGTTCCTGGTGACAGGACCTGCGCAGCCAGTGCTTAGCGGGAAGCCTGGTCCTGCTCTTCGGCGTTGCGCTTGGCCTTGTCGCCGGCTTCCTTCAGTGCTTCAGCAACCTTGGTCAGCATGGTGGTGTGCTGGCCCGACCATTCGTTGCGGAACTTCTCAGCGTCGGGGCCTTCCCAGTTGGTGCTGCTCAAAACCTTGGTGAGAGTGGACTTCTGCGTCTCAATCTCGGACGCACCTGCCTGAAGCTTGCTGCCCAGCTGACGAAGCTGCTGAACGTCTGCACCCCAAATAGCCATCAGTATCTCCTTGTTGGTAAGTGGATCCGAACCAGGTCGGCATCCCCAGCGGCCCCCCGGCTCATCCGGAAGATCCATTGCCTAAAACCTATCCCGGCCCTCAAAGGAGTGTCGATGGGCACCCCTGCCCATGCTGTCCTCCCCATGGACGGACCTCCTCAGCCTGCCGGTAAAGCAAGCCTCGAAGGGTCGATCTTAGGCGCTCCAGAGCCTAGCATGGGCCTATGTGCCGGAACATCCGAACCCTTCACAACTTCGAACCGCACGCCACCTCGGAGGAGGTGCACGCCGCCGCGCTGCAGTACGTGCGCAAGATCAGCGGAAGCACCAAACCGTCCAAGGCCAACCAGGACGCTTTCGATGACGCGGTCCACGAGATCGCCCACATCACCCAGCACCTCCTGGACGCGCTGGTGACGCAGGCGCCGCCGAAGGACCGCGACGAGGAAGCCGCCAAGGCCCGGGCGCGCGCCGCCGTCCGCTACGGCGCAGCCTGAGCCCGGGCTGCGTCGGCTGTAAAGAAGCCGCTACTTTCCGAAGCTCCGGAGCCGCAGCGAGTTGGCCACCACCAGCACCGAACTGGCGGCCATGGCTGCGCCCGCGATCATGGGGTTGAGCAGTCCGAGCGCGGCCACAGGGATCCCGACGGCGTTGTAGAAGAACGCCCAGAACAGGTTCGTCTTGATGGTGGCCAGGGTCCTGCGGGACAGCTCGATGGCCTGCGCCACCTGGGCAAGGTCGTTGCCCATCACCGTGAGGTCCGCAGCCTCGATGGCCACATCCGTTCCGGACCCCATCGCGATCCCCAGGTCCGCCTGCGCGAGGGCGGCGGCGTCGTTCACGCCGTCACCGGCCATGGCCACTGTTGCGCCCGCTGCCTGCAGCCTGCGCACGGCCTCCACCTTGCCTTCCGGCAGCACTCCCGCGAAGACATCGGCAGGGGGAATCCCGACGGCGGCAGCCACCTGGGCGGCCACGGCGGCGTTGTCTCCGGTCAGCAGGATGGGGCGCAGGCCGAGTTCCTTCAGGCGTGCCACCGCAGCGGCAGAGCCTTCCTTGACCGTGTCCCGAAGGCTGATGATTCCTGCGGGGACGCCATCCACCGCCACCCAGACGGCGGTGGCACCCGCCGCTTCTGCTTCCGCCAGTGCCTCCAGTTGCCCCGGGGAGGGCTCGATGCCGTTGTCGCGGAGCCAGCCGGACCGTCCGGCCAGGACCACCCGCCCCTCCACGGTTCCGGTGACGCCGCCGCCCGGTGCGGAACGGAAGCCCTCGACGCCGGGCAGGCGGCCGTCGTCGTGCGCGGCTTGGCCGGGGTGGGCCGGAGCGGTCCCTTGGGCCGCCGCCGCAATGGCGCGTGCCACGGGGTGTTCCGATGCCGCCTCCACCGACCCAGCAAGCCGCAGCACCTTCTGCCCATCGAAGGGGCTGAACGCGGTGGTGGAGCCCACCGCCAGTACACCGGTGGTCACGGTGCCCGTCTTGTCCAGCAGGATGGTGTCCACCGTGCGGGTATCTTCAAGGACCTGCGGCCCCTTGATGAGGATGCCCAGCTGGGCCCCGCGCCCGCTGCCCGTCAGCAGCCCCACCGGTGTGGCGAGGCCAAGGGCGCACGGGCACGCAATCACCAGCACCGCGACTGCGGCGGTGAATGCCTGGCGCAACCCGGCGCCGCCGGCGTCCGGACCGGCTGCCAGAAGCCACAGCAGGAACGTTGCCGCTGCAATGGCCAGCACCACCGGGACGAAAACGGCGCTGATGCGGTCCGCCAGGCGGGCAATGGGGGCCTTGCCGGTCTGCGCCTGCGAAACCAGGCGGGCCATCTGCGCAAGGGTGGTTTCGGCGCCCACGCGGGTTGCCCGGACCAGCAGCCTGCCCGAGGTGTTGATGGTGGCGCCGGTGACCTTGCTGTCGGGGCCCACCTCCACTGGCACGGACTCGCCGGTCACCAGTGAGGCGTCCACCGCTGAGGTCCCGTCGAGGACCACGCCGTCGGTGGCGATTTTCTCGCCCGGGCGGACCACCAGGACATCCCCCACCTGGAGCCGGTCCGCCGGAACCCGGTATTCCACCCCTTCGCGAAGGACTGCGGCGTCTTTGGCGCCCAGGTTGAGGAGGGCCTTGAGGGCATCCCCGGCCTTTTGCTTGGCATTGGCCTCCAGGTAGCGGCCCAGGAGCAGGAAAGTGGTAACCACTGCTGCCACTTCAAAGTAGAGGCCGCCCGCGTCCATGCCCTCCATGCCCGGGTGCTGGGTCATCCGCGGATCCGTTGCCAGCTGCCAGGCCGAGAACAGGTAGGCTGCCGTGACGCCGATGGAGACCAGTGTGTCCATGGTGGAGGCCAAGTGCCGGGCATTGACGGCCGCGGCGCGGTGAAACGGCCAGGCCGCCCACGTGACTACCGGCAGCGCGAGGGCTCCTGCCGCCCAGCCCCAATGTGGAAACTGGAACACCGGAACCATGGATACCAGGAACACGGGAACTGTGAGAATGGCTGCCAGGATCAGGCGTGGACGCAGCTGCGCGGCCGTGCCGCCGTGCGCCATGTGATGGTCAGCGCCACCCGCTTCCGGTCCGGCGGTATCCGCGGGGGCCGGCGGGGTGCGCACCGTGGCGGTGTAGCCGGCGGCGTTGACCGTGGCCACCAGCTGTTCGTCGGTGATTCCCTCTGGTGCCGTGACGTGGGCTGATTCCAGGGGGAGGTTGACCGAGGCCGCCACGCCCTCCAGTTTGCCGAGCTTCTTCTCCACCCGGTTGACGCAGGAAGCGCAGGTCATGCCCTCGATGTCCAGTTCCACCACGCGGATACCGGACGGTTGCAGCAGTTCCTGGTGGGTCATGCCGTCCTCTCAGGGTTGGTGCGGTGCGCGGGGATCCCTACGCTTCGTTGGCGACGACCAGGTAGCCGGCCTCGGCCACGGCTTCACCGATTTCGGAGGGTGACAGTTTGCCCGTGGAGGTGATGGTGACGGTGGAAATGCCGCCGGCGTTGAGGTCCACGTCCACGGCTTCGACGCCGCTGAGGGCTTCGAGCTCCTCACTGACGGCGGAAATGCAGTGGCCGCAGGTCATACCGGAGACGCTGACCTTCGTGGTGGTGGGGGAGGTGGTGCTCATGGCTGCTCCTTCGTAGCGCCCGGCGGGTGGCCGGGATGGGTGGTGGGTCTGGCGTGGAAAATTTTGACTGGCTCTCAGCGGAGCAGGCGGCCGATGGCTTCAGCAGCTTCCTTGACCTTGGCATCGATGGCCTCGGCGCGTGCTTCCGGGTCCGGCTCAGCAGCGGCGCCCACCACGCAGTGGCCGATGTGCTCTTCCACCAACCCCAGGCTGACGGCGTGCAGGGCCTTGGTGACGGCGGAAACCTGGGTGAGGATGTCGATGCAGTACTTGTCCTCGTCCACCATCCGCGCAATGCCCCGGACCTGGCCTTCAATGCGTTTGAGGCGGCGCAGGTAGGCGTCCTTGTTGGCTGTGTATCCGTGCTCCGGTGCGTGCTGCACCTGCTCCTGCGCTAATTCCGAGGGTGGCGCGGCTTCTGCTTGCTCAGTGGCGTCCATGGCTTCAACATATACCCCGTTGGGGTATCGGCACAAGTACCCCCAGGGGGTATCTGAAACTTCCGCTTTGGGCACAAAAAAGCTCCGGAGTGCGTTATTGGGGGATACGCACTCCGGAGCAGCTCTTGGGCAAGCCCGGCATCCACTCTCCGCGGAACCGGCCTGCTTGATTCAGCTTACTGTCTGGTAGGGAACTCCGCCACCACCCGGAATAACTACTTTCGCTTTATTTTATCGGGCCTTGTTTGACGCTCACATCGAGGCCCTTCAGACCCCTTACACCTTCCTCCGGCGCGTGCCTGCCAGTACATCAGCTGTCCTGGTGCGCCGGCATCCTGTAAGGAACCACCAGAACCGGCAGGCTCTGGTGGTGGCTGAGCCAGGCGCCCACCGAACCGTTGAGCGCCTCCGAAAGCCGGTGCGAGAATCCCCGCTCCGAGGTGCCCACCACGATCATGGGTGCGTTGGTTTCGGCGGCCAGCCGGGCCAGCGCCCGCGCGGGATCCCCGGCGAGCGTCCGCAGCGTCCACGCCACCGTTCCAATGCCGGCAGGGACCTTTTGCACAGCTGCCATAATGTCCGCCTTCAGCCCGGTGGTCAGGGCGCGGATGTCCTCGTCATCGGCGTCCGGATGGAGGGACAGCCGGTGGGCGGAGCGTGCAGGGTCCCATTCCACCAGGTAGCTGGCCTCGTCCACATAGGCGCAGACCAATGGCTGGCCCAGCCGGGCGGCCAGGTTGGCAGCTGTGAGGAGGACTTCCGGATGCTGCTTAGGCATGATGCCCACCAGCAGCGGGGCGGTGCCGCTGAACCGTTCCGATGTCATAGCCCATTGTCCGCCCGGGATGCGGCAGGTGAACAGATCCCGCCGGCCCTTGTCAGGGGACTGCGGGGGAGGCGGTCACCACCACGTTCTTCCCCCACGGATCCTGCGTGTAGCAGCTGATGAGGACCAGCCTGTTGGGGACGATGTCCCAGATGGGACTGTCCTTGAGGCTGGCCTTCACGTAAGTGGTCACGCTGTCCACCCGGTAGGGGATTGCTCCCGTGCCGGTCTCCACCGTGAACGTGTCGCCCACGTGGGCGGCTGAACTCAGGTGGTTGAAGGGGGCGTCCGCACCGTCCCAGCTGTGGCCGACGACGTACGTGGTGTTGGCGGAGTTGTTGCCGGGTGTTCCGTAGGGGGTGAGCCAGTAGGCGTCCTTGGTTTCCGGCGGAACGATGGTCCGGTTGGCAGCCGCGGCTGAATCAGGTTCCAGCGGGTGGACCGGGACGTCGAGATCGGCGGATGCGTAGCTGATGCGGACCGGTGCCGCCGCTTCCGGAAGTGCAGGCTGCGGTGCCGCCCGCACCGGTATCCCTGTGGCAGGCAAGCCAAGTGCCGGCGTCGTACTGGTGGACGCGGCAGCCGCTACGGGCGCGGGAGTGGCGGAAGGGACGGGTTCGGCGGTTGCCGGTGCGGCCGCCACGGCGTTGACGACGGCGGGAGGCGGGCCCTGCTCCAGGAGCGGGGCGCCGAACGTGATGCCCATGGCTGCTGTGATGCCGCACAGGAGGATCGCCAGGTCAGTGCGGTTCAGGCGACGCCACCGCCGCCCTGGCCGCGCGGCGCGGCGGCTGTTCTCCTCGGCCATGGCACTCCTCCGGTGGATCGCTGGTGATGGAAGGAAGGCGTCCCGCCGGGCACTGGCGGAACGCCTTCCTTGTCAGGGGCCGCAGCGCTGCGGCGTTGACGACGGCGTCAGCGGGCCATCGGGGAGGAAGCCGACCGGCGGCGGATGGCCACGGCAGCCCCGGCGGCAACCATTGCGCCGATGCCGCCCAGCCAGGCCGGTGAGGCCGGGTTGCCGCCGACGGCGGTCTGGGCGTTGTAGCCCTGGTTGGTTCCCCTGCTGACGGGCGCAGCGGCCACCGCTCCCGTTGCCTGCTGCACCTGGGTGGCTGCGGGCTGGGCGGGCACCACCGGAGTCACCGCTGCCGGAGGCGCCACTGCCGGCGCTGCGGCGGGCGGGACAACCGGCGTCACTGCCGGCGGGACGACGGCCGGCGGGTTGTTCACGGGTGGATTGACGACGGGTGGGTTGTCGACCGGGGGATTATCCACCGGAGGATTGTCGACCGGGGGGTTGTCGACTGGAGGATTATCCACCGGAGGATTGTCGACGGGCGGGTTGTCCACCGGCGGGTTGTCGACAGGAGGCGCCGCACAGCCGTTGTTGTAGATCGCCTGCCCGGCAGCGTCCCAGTTCTGCCCGTTCTTCAAGCCGTCGTTGGGCGGAATGATGTCCTTGCCGTGCTTGCCATGCCCGTTCAGGGATGGGACCGCAACCCAGTTCACCGTGTAGTGATTGGCGTTGGAGCCCGAGCCTGCATGGCAGATGATGACCTTGTCGTCGTCGCTCCAGCCGCGGTCGGCCACTGCAGGGGCAGCGACGACGAGTGCCGCCAGGCCCACGGCGCCGAGTGTTCCAATGGTGCGTTTCATTGTTCTCTCCCCAATTTTTGGCGTGAAACGGACCATGGTGGGGAAGGCCAGCGGTGGCGCCCGTATGCCCCAGCGGCACGGTCAGCTTGCTTGAGTTTTCAGGCTAGGGCGGCGCCCGGGGCAGGTCCTCAGTAGGGTGTACTCGTCTTTTCCGGACCTGCCGGCCGCCAGGTTACTTGCCGGTACCCGATCTGTGCCCGCAACTACCTGTGGGGGAGCGCGGAGCCTTGTCCCGGAATTCGCCCGCGCCTAACGTTGATTTCGTAGAAAGGCAGGTGGATCTGGCATGGAAATCTTCATGTGGTGGCTGGACCTGGACCTGGACAGCAAGGAGTGGCTCCGCGAGAACCTTCGGACCGGTGAACTGCCCTTGCCGGTGCTTCAGGGCATCGCCGAAGCCGGCGGACCGCACCCGGACAACCCTGCTGCCGTGCTGACGGCCGCCGACTGGGACTTCATCGAAACGCAGTCCGAGTTCGTCGATTAGGGCCGCCGGCGGGGCGGGCCCTCTTTTTCCCGTGCGCCCAAACCGTTGCGGCCTGCACACGGCGGTGGTTGCATGGTGGGCATGGCAACCGCAGAGAACTTTGTCTTAGCGATCGGGACCAAGAAAGGCCTGTGGCTGGCCACCAGCCAGGACAGGCGCGAATGGTCCTTCACCGGCCCCCACTTCCTGATGGCGGAGATTCCCAGCGTCGGGATCGATACCAGGGGCGGCCGCACCCGGATCATGGTGGGAGTCCGCAGCGAACACTGGGGACCCACCGTGGCCCACTCGGACGACCTGGGCGCAACCTGGTCCGAACCCGAACAGGGGGCCATCAGGTTCCCCGAGGACACCGGAGCCGCCGTGGAACGGGTCTGGCAGATCTACCCGGACGCCGAGTCCCGGCCGGGCGTGGTGTGGGCGGGGGCGGAACCCATCTCCGTGTGGAAATCCACCGACGGCGGTGAACACTTCGAATTGAACCGCGGCCTCTGGGACCATCCGCACCGCAGCGACTGGGGCGCCGGCTACGGTGGCGCGGCAGCACACTCCATCGTGGTGGATCCCGCCGGGGACACGGTCCACGTCGCCATGAGCACCGGCGGCGTTTACCGATCGCTCGACGGCGGCACCTCCTGGGAGCCCCGCAACAAGGGTATTTCGGCGTACTTCATGCCGGACCCCAACCCCGAGTTCGGCCAGTGTGTCCACAAGATCGCGGCTGATTCCGCTGTGGAAGGCCGCCTGTACGCGCAGAACCATCACGGTGTGTACCGCACGGACGACAATGCGGACACCTGGACGTCGATCGCCGACGGCCTGCCCGCGGACTTCGGGTTCGTCATGCTCACGCACCCCCGCCGGGAAGGAACGGCCTGGGTGGTTCCGCTGAAAGCCGACGGCGAACGCATCCCTCCGGACGGGGACCTTGCAGTGCACCGGACGGACGACGCCGGAAGCTCGTGGAAGCGGCTCAGCACCGGCCTGCCAGGCAAGGAGTACAACAGTGTGCTGCGGGACGCCGCGTCGGTGGATACCGCAGAACCGGCAGGGGTGTACTTCGGCACCCGCGGCGGGACGGTGTACGCCAGCGCCGACGAGGGGGAGACGTTCTCAGAGGTGATCGCGCACCTCCCCGACGTCCTGTGTGTCCGGGCGGCTGTGGTGGCCGGTGCCTGACATTACGGTGGTGCTGCCCAGCGTCCTCCAGCCCCTGGCCGGCGGGCAGTCCGTACTGACTGCGCCCGCCGACGGGCCGGTGACAGTGGGGCAGCTCCTCGATTCGGTCACTGCCGGGTTCGCTGTGCTCGCCCGGCGGCTCCGGGATGAAACAGGTGCGCTGCGCCGCTTCGTGAACGTCTACGTGGACGGTGACGAGGTACGGCGCTTGCGGGGGCTGGATACCGAGGTGTCTCCGGGCCAGGAGGTGCTGGTGATCCAGTCGGTGGCCGGCGGCTGACGGTTAGCGCCGTGGCTTCGGGCAGTCCTTACTGACTGCGCCCGAGGCCGCGCCACTGGTGTGCCGCCGTCGTGCGTCAAGAAACGGGTCAGGCCACGCGCCAGACCGTGCATTCGTCTGTATTGATGGCTTTGCGGAGGCCCGTGATCCGGTCCATGATCCAGACGACGCCGATTCCTGGCGCTGTTTCCTGGACGCTGCCGCGGCGGATCACCACATCGTCGTAGGAGGGCCCCACGGACAGCCGGGCTTCGATTTCGTCGCCGCGGTGGAGCTGGTCCAGGGTGCGGACTCTGGTTACATGCGTGGTCGCCTTCTTCAACATCCGGGCCTCCTGGCTGGAGCTGGTGCCGGCTCTTGCCTGCATTCACCAGTGTGGGCTGCGAATGTTGCGTGCCCGTTTCCCCGCGGTTAGCTGCCGGTTAGTTCTTGGCGCCGGACCTGTAAATGTCCGGGCCGCGCCTATGGTGGTGCCATGGAGATTCTGCAGGGGATCTGGGCCGTGGTGCTCGGGGCGGCGTCCCTGGCGCCCCTGGCGACGTTCGGCGTCGTCCTCGTTGCCTACCTGGCATACCGGCAACGGGACCGCGCGGACCGGCGGGACCAATGGTGGAAACGGGCACAGTGGGCCATTGATGCTGCCTTGGACGGCCGTGACCCGCAGCGCAGGCTCGCGGGACTGAAGGTGCTGGTCCAGCTCATCGGCAGCGACCTGGCAACGGCGGAGGATGCCGACCTGATGAGCGCCCTGGCCGTGGGAATCCGGGAGGAAGAAGGCAGCGGCCGGCAAGGGGCGGCCGTCCCGCCGCCGGTCCAGGGACTGATCGTGGCTGAGGCTGAGCGGCTGATTAAGGCCGCAGGGGCCAAAGGCCGTCCCTGACCCCGGGCGTTTTAGGCCGCTTCGCGGTTGCGGTAGGTGGCCAGGAACGTCGAAATCCGGCGGACCGCTTCCTCGATGTCCAGGACGGACGGGAGGATCACGAACCGGAAGTGGTCCGGCGTGGGCCAGTTGAAGGCCGTGCCGTGGGACACCAGGATTTTCTGGTCCTTGAGCAGGTCGATGACGAACTGCTCGTCGCTGGCGATGGGGTAGAGCTCCGGGTCCAGGCGCGGGAACAGGTACATGGCCCCCGCCGCGGGGACGCAGGTGATGCCCGGGATGGCGGTCAGCAGCTTGTAGGCGAGATCGCGCTGTTCGCGGAGCCGGCCGCCCGGCCGCACCAGGGCTTCGATGCTTTGGTATCCGCCCAGGCAGGTCTGGATGGCGTGCTGGGCGGGGACGTTGGGGCACAGCCGCAGGGACGCGAGCAGTTCCAGGCCTTCCCGGTAGGCGGCGGTTGCTGCGAGGGGTCCGGTGACCGCCACCCAGCCGGCCCGGTAGCCGGGCATCCGGTAGGCCTTGGAGAGCCCGCTGAAGGTCAGGCAGCACACGTCCTCGGCCACGGCTGCGGTGTGGATGTGCACGGCATCCCCGTAGAGGACCTTCTCGTAGATCTCGTCGGAGAACAGGACCAGGTTGTGCTTGCGGGCAAGGTCGGCGAACTGCTCCAGGATGCGGCGCGGGTAGACGGCGCCGGTGGGGTTGTTCGGGTTGATGATCACGATGCCCTTGGTGCGGCTGGTGATCCTGGCTTCGACGTCGGCCATGTTGGGCCACCAGTTATCGTCCTCGTCGCAAAGGTAGTGAACCGGTGTGCCGCCGGTCAGCGTCACGGCTGCGGTCCAAAGCGGGTAGTCCGGTGCGGGCACCAGGATCTCGTCGCCGTTCTCCATGAACGCCTGCAGGCACATGGAAATCAGCTCGCTGACGCCGTTGCCGATGAAGATGTCCTCCACGCCAATGTTCATGAGGCCGCGGGTCTGGTAGTACTGCGAGATCGCTGTCCGGGCGGAGAAGATTCCCTTCGAATCGCTGTACCCCTGGGCGCCCCGCAGGTGGTGGATCATGTCCACCACCACGGACTCGGGAGTCTCCAGGCCGAACGGCGCAGTGTCGCCGAGGTTCATCTTCAGGATCCGGTGCCCCTCGGCCTCCATGTTCTTGGCTGCCTGGAGGATGGGTCCGCGGAGTTCATACCGGACGTTCTGGAGTTTGCTGGAGTGTTGCATGGCGCGCATGGTTGATTTTTTCACAAAGCACGACGACGGGAGTCCGGTTCGCGGGCGAGTCCCCGCCCGGGCCGGTGCGCGCGCAGGAGAAGTCCCGTGCCGCCGTCGAACGTGGTGGTGTGAAACCGCGCGGCGCGGGCCACTTCGACGAAGCCCCACGCGCTGTGCAGGCCGATCGATGCGGTGTTTCCGGCGTTGACCACGTACCAGGCGTCCGGGGTGCGGTCCCAGATCCAGTGGAGCCGGGCCGCCGTGAGGGCGGCCCCCACGCCGTGCCGGCGCTGCGGCGGCCGGACGGTCACGCCGCCAAGGTAGTGGCCGGCGGGTGCGGGGCCGTCCGGATAGTCCCAGTAGTGGGTTTTGCCCCAGCCCACCACCTCGCCCCCGGATTCCGCGACCACGACGAGCCGGTTTGGGTCTGACAGGGCAGCGGCCAGTGACGCCAATGTTGAAGGATTCCGGCCGCTTTGCCGGTCGGTGTCGAGGATGCCGGGCAGGTCCCCCTCTTCCGCTGGACGCACCGTAGCCATCCTTAACGTCTACCCTTCCGGGCCGGTCTGTGTCGAGGACGTGGCTTGCGATACACGGCGGGACATACTTGACCGATAAGTTTGGTACTTGTAATACCGCTGGGACTGCGCCGTGCAGGAACGCGGGACGGGAAAGGAAGTATCCCTATGGGCGGCGTGCTGGTGGGGCTGGCCGTGATCGGTGCGGTGATTGCCGTGGGCTATCTGGCCGCGCGGTGCGGACTGGGTGACGAACACACGGTCTCGGCGCTGACGAAGATCGCTTTCTTCATCACCAATCCGGTGCTCCTCTTTACCGTGGTGCTGGAATCTGACATCTCGGTGGTGTTCTCCGCCTACGTCCCGCTGGCCTTGCTCACGGCCACCATCACCGCGCTGCTGTACGTTGCCGCCAGCCGCATTTGGTTCCGCCGCCCTATGGCTGACACGGCCGTGGGCGCCATGGCCAGTTCCTACGTCAACGCCAACAACATCGGCATCCCCATCACCCTGTACGCCCTGGGCGACGCCACGCCGGTGGCCCCGGTGCTGCTGGTCCAGCTGCTCCTGCTGGCGCCCCTGGTCCTGACCGTCCTGGACCTCTCCGCTGCGGGCCGCTTCTCCCCGCGGCTGATGCTGACGCAACCCTTCCGGAACCCGATGATCATTGCCACCCTGCTCGGAGCCGTCCTGGCCGCCTTCCACGTGAAGTTGCCCGAACCGGTCATGGCACCTTTGACGCTGCTGGGCGGTGCGGCGGTGCCGGTGGTGCTGCTGGCCTTCGGGATGTCCCTCCGCGGCACGCGGATGCTCCGAAGCGGCGGGCACACGGCCGAAATCCTCACCGCCACCGCGCTGAAGTCCGCGGTGATGCCGGCGGTGGCCTACGTCGTCGGCCGCTTCCTTTTCAACCTGGAACCGCACATGCTCCTGGGCGTGGTGCTCATGGCCGCACTCCCGCCGGCCCAGAATGTGTTCCTCTTCGCCAGCAGATACGGCCGGGGCATGGCGGTGGCGCGGGAGACTATCCTCATTTCGACGGCGGCGGCCGCCCCGGTCCTGGTCCTGATCGTCTGGCTCCTGGCCGGCTGAGTCCGCTGAATCCGGCGAAGGCCGCGCCGCGCCGGGCGTCCCTGGGGTACCGCCCCCGCCACCTGCCGGGCAAGAATGGGCACATGGAACTTCCCGTGATGCCGCCCGTCCCGCCCATGCTTGCCAAGGCCGTCAGCGGCATCGACGGCATTCCGAAAGGCGGGGACCTCAGCTACGAACCCAAATGGGACGGATTCCGGTCCATCATCTTCCGCGACGGGAACGAGCTCGAGATCGGCAGCCGCAACGAAAAACCGATGACCCGCTACTTCCCCGAACTCGTGACCGCACTCAAGGAGAACCTCCCGGAGCGGTGCGTGGTGGACGGTGAGATCATCCTGGTTGGTGCCTCCGGTGACCGCCTGGACTTCGACACCCTGCAGCAGCGCATCCATCCCGCCGCCAGCCGGGTGAAACTCCTGGCCGAGCAGACCCCCGCCTCCTTCGTTGCCTTCGACCTGCTGGCTCTGGACGGTGAAGACTACACCGGCAGGCCCTTCGCCGAACGCCGGGCCGCCCTGGAAAAGGCGCTCGCGGCCAGCAAGGCCCCGGTCCACCTCACCGCCGCCACCAGGGACAAGGGCACGGCGGGCCAGTGGTTCGAGCAGTTTGAAGGTGCCGGGCTGGACGGCTTGGTGGCCAAGCGCCTGGACGGGACGTATGAGCCGGACAAGCGCACGATGTTCAAGATCAAACACGAGCGCACCGCCGACTGCGTAGTGGCCGGCTACCGGCTGCACAAGAGCGGCCCGGATGTCATCGGGTCACTGCTCCTGGGCCTGTACAAGGACGACGGCGGCCTGGCCAGCGTGGGCGTGATCGGCGCCTTCCCGATGAAGCGCCGGCAGGAACTCTTCCAGGAAGTGCAGCCGCTGGTGACCGACTTCGACAACCATCCATGGGCCTGGGCAAAACAGGAGGAAGGGGAACGGACACCCCGCAACGCCGAGGGCAGCCGCTGGAGCGCCGGCAAGGACCTGTCCTTCGTGCCGCTCCGGCCCGAACTGGTGGTGGAGGTCCGCTACGACCACATGGAAGGCGAGAGGTTCCGCCACACCGCCCAGTTCAACCGCTGGCGGCCGGACCGGGACCCGGAGTCCTGCACGTACGCGCAGCTGGAGGAGCCGGTGAACTTCGATCTGGCGTCCGTGCTGGACACCGGCCGGGGGTAATTCCTTGCGGCCGTCGTGCAGTCCTGCCCAGTTGCCGGCACCCCAACGCCGCCGGTGGCATGGAAAAGCCCGCCACCTCCGGGTTTTCCGGAAGATGGCGGGCTTTGTCCGGTCAAGTAACCGGGAAGGAATGTACGCGCTGGGCGCCTACTTGAGGCCGAGCTGCTTGGTGGGGATCCTGTAGGACTCCTTGGCCGTCATGGCCGAAACAGCAGCGATGACGCAGATGACAGCGGTGAAGATGCTGATCTGCACCCAGCCGCCGGGCTTGATGCCACCCATCGCGGCCACGATGGCCGGGGCGAACCCTGCCATCAGGAAGCCCAGCTGGGTGCCGATGGCCAGGCCGGAGAAGCGGACCTTGGTGCTGAACATTTCGGCGTAGAAGGACGGCCATACGGCGTTGGCGGCGGCGTAACCGCAGGAGAACATGCCGATCGCGGCCAGGAACATCAGCGGGACGTTGCCGGATTCCAGGCTCAGCAGGAACAGCGGGGTGAGCACCGCACTGGCCAGGGCACCGTAGATGTAGACGGGCTTGCGGCCGATCTTGTCTGCCAGCATGCCGAACAGCGGCTGGGTGCCCAGTGCCACCAGGTTGGCGCCCACTACGAGCCACAGGGTGGTGGTGCCGTCCACGCCGGCCACGGTCTTGGCGTAGCTGATGGCGAGGGTGCCGAACACGGTGGACACGGCGGCGATGAAGGCGCAGCAGATCACGCGGAGCACATCGCGCCAGTGGCCCTTGAGGAGGTCGGCCACGGGAAGCTTGGAGATCTGCGCGGACTTCTGGGCTTCGGCGAAGGCGGGCGGCTCGTGCAGGGTGCGCCGGATGAAGAACGCCACCACAACCACCACTGCGCTGAGCCAGAACGGGATGCGCCAGCCGATGCCGTACTTGATCTCGTCCGGCAGGGCCAGGACGGGGATGAACACCAGGGCCGCGAGGATCTGGCCTCCCTGCGTGCCGGTCAGGGTCCAGGACGTGAAGAAGGACCGGCGGTTGTCCGGGGCGTGCTCCAGGGTCATGGAGGAAGCGCCGGCCTGCTCACCGGCGGCGGAGAGGCCCTGGCAGAGGCGGGCCAGCACCAGCAGTGCGGGAGCCCACCACCCCACGGTGTTGAAGTCCGGCAGGCAGCCGATGAGGAAGGTGGACGCACCCATCAGGACGAGGGTGAACATCAGGACTTTCTGCCGGCCCACCCGGTCGCCGAAGTGGCCCAGGATGACGGCGCCCACCGGCCGCGCAACGTACGCGAAGCCGAAGGTGGCGAAGGACATGATGGCCGCGTTGGCGTCAGCGCTGGGGAAGAAGACTGTGGGGAAGATCAGTGCGGCCGCCGAGCCGAAGATGAAGAAGTCGTAGTATTCGACGGCGCTGCCCAGGAAGCTGGCGAGTGCGGCTTTCTTGGGGGTGCCGGCATGCGTGGCGGTGCCCGCTCCGGCGGAAGGAAGTGTCTGGCTCATGGAGTTCCTTTGTGTGACGACATTGTCGCGGATGGTTCAGGAGTCGCAGCCGCCGCGGCCTGGGTGCGGGCGGGGCGCGATGCGGCTGGAGTCCTTTCAAGACCCGAGCGAGTAGCCACATGGTGAGAGCTACTTGTGCGATACAGCAATGATGGCTGTGAGGGGTGTCACTTGTCAAGAAAATAATCACCATCTAGAAATAGCTCTCACATTGTGGCAACATCGACGTATGAGTGTGAATCAAGCCACAATGGCCGATGATGTCCAGGGTGATCCGACGGGCGAGGATAGCCCTGCCGGCGCCCCGGACATGCAGGGCGAATCCCCGGACGCGGCCAAGGGTGCGGGCAGGAAAAGTGCCGAGCGGACCGACATGGTGGGCAAGGCCCTTGGCTTGCTGGTGCTCCTGGGCGATGAGCCGCGCGGTGCCAGTGCGGCAGAGATTTCGCGGCGCGCGGAGCTGCCCTTCAGCACCACTTACCGGCTCCTCGGTTCGCTCGCCCGTGACGGGTTCGTGGACTATGAGCCGGATGGCCGGCGCTACCACCTGGGCCTGCGGATCTTCCAGCTGGGCCAGCGCGTTTCCAACCATCATGGTTTCGCCGGAGCCGCAATGCCGGTCCTTCGCCGGGTCACGGAACAGACCGGCGAGGCCACCATCCTCAGCGTCCGGGACGGCCATCACCACCTGACGGTCAATAAGGTGGACGGCCCGCAGATGTTCCGGGTGACCAGCGACCCCGGCCACCTGGGCTCGCTGTCCGCCACCGCCGTCGGCAAGGCGCTGGTGGCCTTTGCCGAGGACGCCGAGCGCGAAAAGCTCCTCGCGGAGCTGCCGCTCGAGCCGCTGACGGAAAAGTCCATCACGGACCGCGATGACTTCCGCCGGGAGATCGACCAGGTGCGCCGCCAGGGCTACGCCGTGATGGACGAGGAAAACGAGATCGGCATGCGTGCCGTCGCGGTCCCGCTGCTCAACAGTCAGGGGCACGCCTTTGCGTCGCTGGCGACGGCGGCTCCGGTCTTTCGGATGACCCTGGACGAGCTGAAGGCGCACGTATCACTCCTGCAGGATGCTGCGGCCGAGCTGGCCGCGCGGCTTCCGCAAAGGTAGACCCGCGCCACTAGTGTTCGCTAGTCGAACACTAGTGCGCAGAATGAACAATTGCTGTACTGTAATCCCTGTCACCGGCGTGCCGTCCCGCGGCCCGGTGCCGTTACCAAAGGAGCTGCACGGATGAGCCTACGAACTGAGTCCTACCTGGTGGGACTGGTTGGAGATGGCGTGACGCCATCGCTCACCCCGCCCATGCACGAACGGGAAGGTGACGTGCAGGGCCTGCGCTACCTGTACCGCCCCATTGACCTCCTCGAACTTGGCCTGGCGGGGGACTCTGTGGGCGAGGTCCTCCGCAGCGCCCGCACGCTGGGCTTCAACGGCCTGAATATCACGCATCCCTGCAAGCAGCTGGTCCTGCAGCACCTGGACGAGGTGAGCCCCGATGCCCGCCGGCTCGGCGCCGTCAACACCGTGGTCATCCGGGACGGCCGCTTCATCGGCCACAACACCGACTTTTCCGGCTTCGCCGCAGCCCTCGCCTCGGGTCTCCCGGGCGCCCGGCTGGACCGCGTGGTGCAGCTCGGCGCGGGAGGTGCCGGGTCCGCCGTCGCGTACGCCCTGCTCAGCGCGGGCGTGACAGTGCTGGACCTGGTGGACATGGATCCCGAACGGGCGGCCGCGCGGGCCGCGGAACTGTCCGGCTTCTTCCCGGACAGCACCGTCACGGCGCGCACCACGGCGGAGCTGCCGCAGCTCATGCCGCTGGCCGGTGGCCTGGTGCACTGCACCCCGGTAGGCATGGCCGCGCACCCAGGCGTTCCGCTGGACCTCGAGCTGCTCGAACCCCGGCACTGGGTTGCCGACATTGTCTACCGGCCCATCGAGACCGAGCTGGTCCGCGGCGCCCGCGCCAAGGGCTGCGACGTGCTGGACGGCGGCCGCATGGCCGTGGGCCAGGCCGCCGACGCTTTCCGGATCTTCACCGGCCTCGACGCCGACCCGGAGCGGATGCGCAGCCACTTCCTTGAGCTTGTGGCTGCCGAGGTGGCCGCCTGATGCGTACGGGTATCGCCACCGTCTGCCTTTCCGGCACCTTGAAGGAAAAGATGCAGGCCTGCGCCATCGCGGGCTTCGACGGCATCGAAATCTTCGAACAGGACCTTGTCACTTCTCCGCTCAGCCCGGAAGACGTCCGGAAAATGGCTGCAGACCTGGGGCTCGGCCTGGACCTTTACCAGCCTTTCCGGGATTTCGACGGCGTCACCCCGGACCTGCTCAAGGCCAACCTCAGGCGCGCCGAGGCCAAGTTCAAGCTCATGTCCCGCCTGGGCATGCACACCGTCCTGGTGTGCTCCAACGTTGCCACCGCCACCATCGACGACGACGGCGTCCGCGCCGAACAGCTGGCCCAGCTTGCCGGACTGGCCGGGGACCACGGCATCAAGGTGGCCTACGAGGCGCTGGCCTGGGGCAAGTACGTCAACGACTACGAACACGCCTACCGCCTGGTGGAGATGGTGGACCACCCCAACCTGGGCACCTGCCTGGACTCCTTCCACATCCTGTCCCGCGACTGGGATACCGCACCGATCGAGCAGATCAACGCGGAGAAGATCTTCTTTGTCCAGGTGGCGGATGCCCCCAAACTGTCCATGGACGTCCTGTCCTGGAGCCGCCACTACCGGGTCTTTCCGGGCGAAGGGCAGTTTGAGCTCGCTAAGTTCATGGGCCACGTGGTCCGCGCCGGCTACACCGGGCCGGTGTCACTGGAGGTCTTCAACGACGTCTTCCGGCAGTCCGATGTGGAGCGCACGGCCGTCGATGCGATGCGCTCGCTCATCTGGCTGGAGGAACAGAGCGCCAAGTGGCTCGCCGACAACGCCGGGAACGGCATGGACGGTGCGGCGGGCGGCGCCGGGCTCCGGCGTCGTTATCCCATGGAACTGGCCACGCTCCCCAAAGTGAACGAACCCGCGGGCTTCAACTTCGCCGAGGTGAAGGCGGACGACACCGCACAGCTGGAGAAGCTCCTGGGCCAGCTCGGCTTCGGCTTCGAGGGCCGGCACCGCACCAAGGATGTCCAGCTGTGGACCATGGGGCAGGCCCGGGTCATCATCAACGAGCAGGCGGCCTCGCACGCCGAGCCCTCCATCGCGGCCCTGGGGTTCGACGTCGATTCCCCAGTGATTGCCTCAGCCCGTGCACAGCAGCTCAAGGCACCGGTGGTGGCCCGCAAGGTCCAGGCCGACGAGGAAGTCTTCCAGGGCATCTCCGCCCCGGACTCCACCGAGATCTTCCTCTGCCAGGGCAGCCCGGACGGCACTGCCGCGTGGACCCACGAGTTCGGGGAAGGGCTCGAGCACGCACGTTCCGCGCAGAATGCGGTGATCGACCACGTGAACCTGGCCCAGCCGTGGCAGCACTTCGACGAGGCCGTGCTCTTCTACACCAGCGCCCTCGCCCTGGAACCGCAGCCCTTCGCCGAGGTCCCCAGCCCCAGCGGCCTGGTCCGCTCCCAGGTCATGGAAACGGCCGACGGCGCGGTCCGGCTGGTGCTGAACCTCGCCCCGGTGCAGCAGGCCCACGGCCCGAAGACCTACCAGGAACACATCGCCTTCGCGGTGGACGACCTTGTGGCGGCGGCACGGGCAGCCCGGGCCCGCGGCCTGGACTTCCTGCAGATCCCCGCCAACTACTACGAGGACCTGGACGCCCGGTTCGACCTCGCCCCCGGCTTCCTGGCCACACTCCGGGAGCTCAACCTCCTGTACGACCGGGACGCGGACGGCGAATTCCTTCATTTCTATACAGCCACCGTGGGCAGCGTGTTCTTCGAAATGGTGGAACGCCGCGGAGCCTACAGCGGCTACGGCGCCCCGAATGCGCCCGTCCGCCACGCCGTCCAGTACGACTCACTGCACCGCTGACCATCCAACGCACCAGAGAACACCCCCAGAAAGGAGCCGGACGTGCCGGAAGAGACCAACGCCCAGCCTGAATCGGACGAATCCGTACCGCCCGCCGAGCCGAAGGCGGCCCACCTGCCGCTGGACAAGGCCATCGAGACCCAGGCCGACCTCAGCGCCGAGATCAGCTCCATCGGCGAGGCCTACCGGCGCGCGCTCAAGGACGGTGCGCAGCCGGAGGTCCAGCCGCGCCTGGACTACCCGCCGTACCGGAGCAGCATCCTGCGCCACCCCACCAAGAGCCTGCACCACACGGACCCGGAAACCATTGAGCTGTACTCGCCGGCGTTCGGGCACCAGGACGTGCACGCGCTGGAATCGGACCTGACCATCCAGCACAACGGTGAACCCCAGGGTGAGCGGATCATCGTGGCCGGCCGCGTCCTGGACGGCGACGGCCGCCCCGTGGCCGGGCAGCTCGTGGAAATCTGGCAGGCTAACGCCTCCGGCCGCTACATCCACAAGCGGGACCAGCACCCGGCACCCATCGACCCCAACTTCACGGGAATCGGCCGCTGCATCACCGGCCCGGACGGCTCCTACCGCTTCACCACCATCAAGCCCGGCGCGTACCCGTGGAAGAACCACCTGAACGCCTGGCGCCCGGCACACATCCACTTCTCGCTGTTCGGCACCGAATTCACGCAGCGCATCATCACCCAGATGTACTTCCCCGGTGACCAGCTCTTCCCGCTGGACCCCATCTACCAGACCATCGTGGACCAGGACGCCCGCGACCGGCTGGTGGCCAGCTACGACCACAGCCTCACCGAACCCGAGTGGGCCCTGGGCTACAACTGGGACATCGTACTGACCGGGGCCAAGCGGACCTGGACCGAAAACGAGGCACTGGGTGCCGCCGGCGACGACGACAACGAATAGGCAGAGGACCACGCACATGAGCAACTCCACCAAACTCGTTCCCACCCCCGGCCAGACGGTAGGCCCGTTCTACGGTTACGCGCTCCCGTACGAGAAGGACAATGAGCTGCTGGCCCCCGGTTCGCCTGGCTCCATCCGCCTGCAGGGCACAGTGTACGACGGCGCCGGCCAGGCCATCCCGGACGCCATCCTGGAAATCTGGCAGCCTGACTCTGACGGCAACGTGGTCCACCGCACCGGCTCACTGGTCCGTGACGGCTACACGTTTACCGGCTGGGGCCGCGGCGCCGTGGGCAACTCCGGCGTCTACACCTTCACCACCGTGAACCCCGGCCCCACCAAGCCCGGCTCGGCCCCGTTCATTTCGGTGGCCATCTTTGCCCGCGGCCTGACCAACCGCCTCTTCACCCGCATCTACCTTCCGGAGGACACCGAGGCCCTGGCCAACGACCCCCTGCTCAGTTCGCTGGATCCGGAGCGCCGCAGTACGCTGATCGCCCGCCGCGACCCCGATGGCGGCCTCACCTGGGATGTCCGACTCCAGGGTGAGGGCGAGACGGTTTTCCTGGACTTCCAGTGACGCATCCCGCCCCCGGAGACCTGCACCCCTTCGCGGACGGAGGCGACGCCGGCCTGCTCAGTCCCGTCTCGGCGTCGCCCCTCGTGGCGGCGCTCACCGGCGACCGTGCCGTGCTGGCGGCTATCCTCGCCGTCGAATCCGGTTGGGCCGCCGTGCTGGAACACGCCGGCCTGGCACCTGCCGGGTCCGCCGCCGTCGTAGCCTCCGCTGCCGAGGCCGGGCGCTACGACGTGGCGGACATCGCCCGGCGGGCCCAAGGCGGCGCCAACCCGGTGATCCCGCTGCTGGCTGACCTCCGGAAGAACGTCGCGGCGCTGGACACCGCCGGGATTGGGGCCGGGAAAGCCGTGCACACCTCGCTGACCAGCCAGGACGTGCTGGACACGGCCCTGATGCTGCTGGCCAGGAACGCGGCCCACGCCGTGCTCGCGGATGTGAAAGCTACAACGACGGCGCTCGCCGCCTTGGCGGGGCAGCATGCGGAAACGCTGTGCGTGGGCAGGAGCCTGACGCAGCATTCGCTTCCCTTCACCTTCGGGCTGCGGGCTGCGCAGTGGTTCCAGGGTGTGGCCGCTGCAGGCCGGCAACTGGAAAACCTGGACTTCCCTGTCCAGTTCGGTGGTGCGGCGGGAACGCTCGCTGCCGGGACAGTGCTGACGGACGGTACCTCCGCCACCCCGTTCACCCTTGCCGATGCGCTGGCGGCCCAGCTGGGCCTGGCTCCGGCCCCGGCTCCGTGGCACACCAACCGCGTGGCCATCACATCCCTGGGCCATGCGCTGGCCTCCGTACTGGATGCTTTCGGCAAGATCGGCGCCGACGTCCTGTTCCTGAGCCGGCCCGAGGTGGCTGAGCTCGGAGAACCGCGTGCGGCCGGACGGGGAGTGTCCTCCGCCATGCCGCAGAAACAGAACCCTGTGCTGTCCGTCCTGGCCCGCAGCGCCGCCCTGCAGGCACCCCATTTGGCCGCCCAGCTGCATGTGGCGGCCGCCAACTTCAATGACGAACGCCCGGACGGCGCCTGGCACACCGAGTGGCCGGCCCTGCGCCAGCTGCTGGCCCTGGCCCTCGGCGCCGCTGGCCACATCCGCGAACTCGCCGAAGGCCTCCGGGTGTTTCCGGACGCCATGCGCCGCAACCTTGACCTCTCCGGCCCGCTGCTGCTGGCCGAGGGCGTCGCCGCCGCAGTGGCACCCCTGCTCGGAGACCAGGACGGCCGCAGCGGCAAGCAGCAGCTGCAGGACGTGGTGGACCGGACCCTCCAGGCGTCGCCCGCCGAGCAGGCCGGCACCTACCGCAAGCTGTTCCGCGAGGCCGACCCCGCCGTCGTCGTTACCGATGCCCGGCTGGAGGAACTCCTGGACCCCGCCAACTACTTGGGCCAGGCGGCGGAAATCTCCCGCCGCATCCTGGCGGCCTACCCCGAATTTGCTACCCCTACCGACGCGAATGGAGCTCCCCGTGGCTAAGCCGGCACTGAAGGCAGCGCTGCTGTCCCCCCAACGACCCCTGGGCGAGCACCCCCTTCTGTTGGTGGGCCCGTCCCTGGGTACCTCCTCCATCCTCTGGAACAGAACCGCATCCCTGCTTGGCACTGACTACGACGTGGTGGCCTGGGACCTGCCCGGCCACGGCGTTTCGCCAGCAGCGACCGAAGCGTTCGACGTTGCAGCCCTCGCGGACTCCGTGGTGGACCTGGCCGACTCCGTTGCCCCGGGTGAAAACTTCCACTACGCCGGGGTCTCCCTGGGCGGTGCGGTGGGCCTGCAGCTGGGCATCAAGCACGGAGCACGGCTGAAAAGCCTGTCCGTGCAGAACAGCGGTGCCAAAATCGGAACCCCTGAAGGCTGGCTGGAACGCGCCGAAACCGTCCGGACCCAGGGCACGCCGGTGATGATCCAGGGCTCCGCCGAGCGCTGGTTCGCCCCCGGATTTATGGACAGCCAGCCGGAACTGAGCAGCCGCCTCCTGCACGCCCTGCGCGATGCCGACCGGTTCAGCTACGCGTTCTGCTGCGAAGCGCTGGCGGCGTTCGATGTCCGGTCCGAACTCGGCAGCATCCGGGTTCCCACCCAGGTGATCGCCGGTGCCCTAGACGGCGTCGCCACGCCTGCGATGGCCGATGACGTGGCCGCAGGAATCACCGGCGGCGGCGGAACCGCCACGGCCGTCACGCTCGAAGGCACCGCCCACCTGGCCCCCGCCGAAGCTCCCGCCCACGTGGCCGAGCTGATGCGCGGGCTGATCAGCTGGGCCGAATCACAGGTGGCAGCAAAGTGAGCGGCCCCGGACAGCCTGATCCGGCGCGCAACGGCGTGGTCCAGCCCGGTGCCACCAGCCAGGACATTTACGACGGCGGCATGGCCGTCCGGCGCGAAGTCCTCAGCGACGAGCACGTGGACCGGGCCAACGCCGCCAAGGACGGGTTCACCGAGGACTTCCAGGACATGATCACCCGCATCGCGTGGGGTGGCATCTGGACCCGGCCCGGCCTGACCCGGCAGATGCGATCCGCCGTCACCATTACCGCCATGGTGGCCCACGGCCACTGGGAGGAACTGGCGATGCACATCCGGGCGGCCCTCCGGAACGGCCTCAGCCGGGACGAGATCAAGGAAATCCTGCTGCAGACCGCTATCTACTGCGGCGTCCCGTCCGCCAACACGGCCTTCAAAACCGCACAGCAGGTCTTCCACGAAGTGGACAACGCTGACATCGATACCACCCACGTGGACGACTGACTCCCAAAACCACGCCCCCAAACTAGGTAGCGCAAAGTGCCGTTTTGGACCCTCATAACGGCACTTACTGCTACTTAGTTGGGTCCCCAGAGAACCAGAGGAAATGATGAACCAGGCTTTTGTGTACGACGCGGTGCGCACTCCGTTCGGTAAGTTCGGCTCCGGCCTTGCCGGGGTGCGTCCGGATGATTTGGCCGCTCACGTGATCAGGGAGTCGGTGCAGCGCGTGCCGGGCCTTGATCCGGAGCGGATTGACGAGGTGGTGTTCGGGAACGCGAACGGCGCCGGCGAGGAGAACCGCAACATTGCCCGGATGGGTACGCTGCTGGCGGGCTTGCCGGTCTCGATTCCCGGGACCACGGTGAACCGTTTGTGCGGGTCTTCGCTGGACGCGGCGATCATTGCGTCGCGGCAGGTCAACGCCGGCGACGCCGATCTGGTCCTGGTGGGTGGTGCTGAGTCGATGTCCCGCGCGCCGTGGGTGTTGCCGAAGACGGAGAAGCCGTACCCGGCCGGGGATATGACGCTGGCGTCCACGACGCTGGGCTGGCGGCTGGTGAACAAGACGATGCCGAAGGAGTGGACCATCTCCCTGGGCGAGGCCACCGAGCGTTTGCGCGAGAAGTACGGGGTGACCCGGGAGGCGCAGGATGAGTTTGCTGCGAACTCGCACAACCTCTCCGCAGCTGCGTGGGATGAGGGGTTCTACGACAACCTGGTCACCCCGGTCCCGGGCACGGACCTGGTCCGTGACGAGGGCATCCGTGCCGGTTCGTCCGCGGAGAAGCTCGCCGGCCTGAAGACGGTGTTCCGTGCCGAGGACGGGACGGTGACGGCGGGGAACGCTTCGCCGTTGTCCGACGGCGCCTCCGCGGCCTGGGTGGGCAGTGAAGCTGCCGCGGGGCTGCTGGGCCTGGACCCGCTGGCTCGCATCGCCGGCCGCGGTGCGCATGGCAACGATCCCCAGTTCTTTGGGTACGCACCGGTGGAGGCGGCGAACAAGGCCCTCGCGAAGGCGGGGATCGGCTGGGACCAGGTGGGCGCCGTCGAACTTAACGAAGCGTTCGCCGCGCAGTCCTTGGCCTGCATCAACGCCTGGGGCATCGACCCGGGAATCGTGAATGCCCATGGCGGGGCGATCGCGATGGGCCACCCGCTGGGTGCGTCCGGGACCCGGATCCTGGGCACCCTTGCCCGGTCCCTGCAGGCCTCCGGGGAGCGCTGGGGTGTCGCGGCGATCTGCATCGGCGTGGGCCAGGGACTTGCCGTGGTCCTCGAAAACGTCACTGCTTCCGGTAACAACGCAGGAAAGGCTTAAGCGCATGCTGACTTTTGTTGATTCGGTCCGGGAGGCCGTGGCCGGGATCCAGGACGGTTCCACCGTGATGATCGGCGGGTTCGGCAACGCCGGGCAGCCGTTCGAACTGATCGACGCGCTCCTCGAATGCGGGGCGACGGGCCTGACGGTGGTGAACAACAACGCCGGGCAGGGCGACCAGGGCCTCGCTTTGCTGATCAAGGAAGGCCGGGTGCGGAAGATGATCTGCTCGTTCCCGCGGCAGTCCGATTCCTGGCACTTCGACGCAAAGTACAAGGCCGGCGAGATCGAACTGGAGCTGGTGCCGCAGGGCAACCTGGCCGAACGGATCCGCGCCGCGGGCGCGGGGATCGGCGGGTTCTTCACCCCCACCGGGTACGGGACCGTGCTCGCCGAGGGCAAGGAAACCCGGATCATCGACGGCCGCGGGCAGGTCTTCGAAACACCCATCCACGCCGACGTGGCCCTGGTCAAGGCGTTGAAGGCGGACGGGAAGGGCAACCTGGTGTACCGCAAGACTGCCCGTAACTTCGGCCCGATCATGGCAGCGGCGGCGAAGCACACCATCGTCCAGGTCTCCGAGATTGTGCCCACGGGCGGGCTGGACCCGGAAAACGTGGTCACCCCCGGGATCTACGTCAACAGCATCGTGAAGGTGGCCGGCAGCGGCGCGGGCACCGCAACCGCAGAAGGGCAGGTGGCCTGAGATGAGCCTCACCGAAACGTCCATCCAGACCTCCGAGACCCCGCTGGGCCGGGACGACCTCGCCCGGCTCGTGGCGCGAGACATCGCGCCGGGATCCTTCGTGAACCTGGGCATAGGGCAGCCCACCCTGGTGTCGAACTACCTCACCGAGGAACAGAACATCACCCTCCACACGGAGAACGGGATGCTCGGCATGGGCCCCGCCGCCGAAGGGGACCAGATCGACGGTGACCTGATCAACGCCGGCAAGATCCCCGTCACCGAACTCCCCGGCGCGTCCTACTTCCACCACGCCGACTCGTTCGCGATCATGCGCGGCGGTCACTTGGACATCTGCGTCCTGGGCGCGTTCCAGGTCTCCGCCACCGGTGACCTCGCGAACTGGCACACCGGGGCACCCGGGGCGATTCCCGCCGTCGGCGGTGCCATGGACCTCGCCACCGGCGCCAAGGACGTCTTCGTCATGATGACCCTGCTGACCCGCGAAGGCGCGTCGAAGATCGTGGAGTCCTGCACCTACCCGCTCACCGGCGTCGGCTGCGTGACCCGCGTCTACACCGACAAAGCCGTGTTCCTCACCGGCCCCGACGGCGTCACCGTCCGCGAAACCTTCGGCACCACCCTCGAAGAACTCCAGGAACTCCTCCCCGTCCCCCTCAAAGCCGCGCCCGCGGGCGGGCGCCGGGACCCGGGCGCACCCTAGGATTGGTAACCATGACCGACGCCGTCCGCATGGACACCCAGCCACCGCAGGCCAGCGACCAGTACGTCCAGTCGCTGGCCCGCGGGCTGGCCGTGATCCGGGCCTTCGACGCCGACCGGCCCGTCATGACCCTGAGCGAGGTGGCGGGCCAGACCGGCCTGACCCGGGCCACGGCGCGGCGGTTCCTGCACACCCTGGTGGAGCTGGGATACGTCCGGACGGATGGGAAGACGTTTGCCCTCACGGCCAAGGTCCTCCAGCTCGGCTACGCCTATCTGTCCGGGCTGTCCCTGCCGCAGCTGGCCCAGCCGCACCTGGAAGAGCTGTCCCTGAAACTGGGGGAGTCGACGTCGGCCGCTGTCCTGGACGGCGTGGACATCGCCTACATCGCCCGGGTGACCACGCGCCGGATCATGACCGTCGGCATCACCGTGGGTACCCGCTTCCCTGCCTACGCCACCTCCATGGGACGGGTGCTGCTGGCCAACCTGCCGGCCCCGGCCCTCAAGGAATACCTGGCCGCAGCTGAGATCCGGCCGCTCACACCCCGGGCGCTCGGGACGGTCCCGGAGCTGCTGGCGGTACTGGAGACCGTCCGGGCGCAGGGGTGGTGCCTGCTGGACCAGGAACTGGAACCGGGGCTGATGTCCGTGGCGGCACCGGTGTTTGACGGAGCCAAGGTGGTGGCGGCGGTCAACGTGTCGCTGCAGGCCCAGTCGGTGGCAGCCCGGGAGGACCCGGAAGCCTACCTGGCATCGGTGGCGCAGGAGATCACGGCCACCGCCAAGCTCATCTCCGCGGACCTCACCGCCCGCGGCTGATTTCCCCCGGCCAAGCCACAGGCAGGCCCAGGCAGCGCACCCCGAAGGTAACTGTTTGCCCTCCAAGCCCGCCGCACTACTCCCGCAGCAGCAGCCCGCGCTCTAGACTCAACCCAACTGTGCGCAGCAGAGCGGCTGCCGCAAGACTGCCGGACGGCGGCAGGAAGGGAGCGTGCGGGTGAAACTGGGCATTCCGCGGGAGCGCCGGGACGGCGAACGGCGCGTGGCCGCGTCTCCCGACACGGTCAAGCAGTTGGCCGGCATGGGCCTGGATGTCCTGATCGAGGCGGGTGCGGGCGCAGCCGCAGGGCACCCGGACCGCGACTACACGGAGGCCGGCGCCGCCGTCGTTCCTGAACTGGACACCGGTGCCGTGGATATCCTGGCGCACGTCCGCCCGCTGGACCCGCGCACGGCCGCCGGGCTGAAGAGGGGAGCGGTCACCGTGGGGCTCGCGTCGCCGTCGTCCGAACTGCCCACCGTGCAGGCGCTCGCGGAGGCGGGGGCCACGTCCTTCGCCCTCGAGCTGGTGCCGCGCATCTCCCGCGCCCAGTCCATGGACGCGCTCAGCTCCCAGGCCCTGGTGGCCGGGTACCGCTGCGTGCTGGAAGCCGCCATCCGGCTGCCACGGTTCTTCCCCCTCTACATGACCGCCGCCGGCACGGTCCCGCCCGCACGCGTCCTGGTTCTCGGCGCAGGCGTGGCCGGACTGCAGGCGATCGGCACGGCCAAACGGCTTGGCGCCCGGGTGTCCGCCAACGACATCCGGCCCGCCTCCGCGGACGAGGTCGCGTCCATGGGCGGCACCTTTATCCGCCTGGACCTGGAAACCGCTGAGGCTGCCGGCGGCTACGCCCGCCAGCTCAGTTCCGACGCCGGCACCCGGCAGCGTCAGTTGCTCGCTCCGCACGTGGCGCAATCGGACGTCCTGATCACGACGGCGGCCGTGCCGGGCAGGCGCGCACCGCTCCTGGTGACCCGGGACATGGTGCAGGGCATGCGGCCCGGGTCGGTCGTCGTCGACCTCGCAGCAGAGTCCGGCGGAAACGTGGAAGGCGTGGTTCCCGGCGAGGACCTCGCCGTCCCCACCGCCGACGGTGCCGGCCACGTGATCCTGGTGGGACTGAAGGACCCGGCCTCCGCCATGGCGTCCGACGCCTCCCGCCTCTATGCCAAGAATGTGGCCAACCTCCTGGCGCTGATGGTCCGGAACGGGGAACTCGTCCTGGACTTCGATGACGAAGTGGTGGCGGGGGCCTGCTTTACCCACGCCGGCGAAGTGCGGCACCGGCCCACCGCAGAGCTGCTCGGTGAAACAGCCCGGGCCCGGCAGGAAGGGGTGCTCTGATGGACGGAATGAGCCTGCTGACCATCACGGTCCTGGCCGTCTTCGTGGGATTCGAGGTGGTGTCCAAGGTCTCCAGCACCCTGCACACCCCGCTGATGTCCGGCGCCAACGCCATCCACGGCATCATTTTGGTGGGTGCCATCATCGTTGCCGGCCAGGCCACGGACCCGTGGGTCCTTTCGGTGGCGCTGCTCGCCGTCGTCCTGGCCACGGCCAACCTGGTGGGTGGCTTCGTGGTGACGGACCGGATGCTGCACATGTTCCACGCGAAGAAGGAAATTCCGCGTACGGGCCGCGCGCAGCCGGGTGCCACGCAGTCCGGTGCCGCACCAAAGGCGGACGGCAAATGAGCATCCTCGACCCCGCCTGGACCGCCCTGCTGTACCTGGCCGCCTCGGTCTTCTTCATCCTCGCGCTGCGCGGGCTCAGCTCGCCCCGGACCGCCCGCCGCGGCAACCTGATCGGCGCCTTCGGTGCCCTGATCGCCGTCGTCACCGTGTTCCTCTCCGCCCGGCTCGAGAACATCCCCTGGATCCTGGGCGCCATTGCTGTGGGATCCGCGGTGGCGGCGCCGGTGGCGCGGCGCGTGAAGATGACGCAGATGCCCCAGCTGGTAGCGCTGTTCAACGGTGTGGGTGGTGGTGCAGCGGCGTTGGTGGCGCTCCTGGAACTGCCCCACGCGGACGGTCCCTGGGTGCGGCTGGCCATCGTGTTCACCCTCCTCGTGGGTGCGGTTTCCTTCGCCGGTTCCGGGGTGACGTTCGCCAAGCTGCAGGAACTGATGACCACGCGGCCGGTGCTGTTTCCCGGCCTGCCTGTGGTGATGGCCGCGGTACTGCTGGCATCCGTGGCGGCCGCCATCGCCGTCGTGATCACCGGATCCACGGCGTTCGCGGTGGTGCTGCTGGTCCTGGGCCTCGCGGCCGGCGTCCTGCTGGTGCTGCCGGTGGGCGGCGCGGACGTGCCCATTGTGATTTCGCTGCTGAACGCCTTCACCGGCCTGGCCGTTGCGGCGTCGGGCCTGGTGCTGGGCAACGTGCTGCTGGTGGTGGCCGGCACCCTGGTGGGGGCGTCCGGCACCATCCTGACCCGCGCCATGGCGGCGGCGATGGGCCGCAGCGTGGCGGGCATCCTGTTCGGCGCGTTCCGGGGAGGCTCGACGGCGGGATCCACCGCCGTGAGCGACCGCCCGGTACGCTCGTCCACACCTGAGGACGTGGCGGTGCTCCTGCGGTATGCGCAGCGGGTGATCATTGTTCCCGGGTACGGCCTGGCGGTGGCGCAGGGGCAGCACACTGCGGCGGAACTGGCGCAGGCGCTGGAGGCCCGGGGGATCGAGGTGGACTTTGCCATCCACCCCGTGGCCGGCCGGATGCCCGGGCACATGAACGTGCTCCTGGCCGAGGCCAACGTGCCCTACGAGTCGCTCAAGGAAATGGTGGAAATCAACCCCGAGTTCAAGACCGCGGATGTGGCGCTGGTGGTGGGCGCCAACGACGTGGTGAACCCCGCGGCCAAGACGTCCTCCGGCTCACCGATTTACGGCATGCCCATCCTGGAGGTCTCCGCCGCGCGCCAGGTGGTGTTCCTCAAGCGCTCCATGCGCCCCGGGTTCGCCGGGATCGAAAACGAACTGCTGTACGAGCCGCAGACCTCCCTGCTGTTCGGCGACGCCAAGGATTCGCTCGCCCAGGTGTTGGGGGCGGTCAAGGCCCTCTAGTGGGAATTGGCCGGAAGGCGGCGGCGGGCAGGCTACTCTTCTCTCAGAAGCTTGCTTTCCATTCCGCCACTGAAGGACGCCATGACTGCCAACAGCTCCACTTCTCCCAAGCGCGCCGCCATCATCGTCAACCCGTCCAAGCCGGTGGAGTTCGATGTGCGGGGCCTGGTGGCCAAGCACTGCGTGGAAAACGGCTGGGGCGAGGCCATCTGGCTGGAAACCACCAAGGAGGATCCCGGTGTGGGCCAGGCGAAAGAAGCCCTGGAGCAGGGAGCGGACATCGTCATCGCCGCCGGCGGCGACGGCACCGTCCGGTGCGTGGCCGAGGTCCTGGCGGGCGGCGACGTCCCCATGGGCCTCCTTCCGCTGGGCACCGGTAACCTGCTGGCCCGCAACCTCGGCATGGACGTCACGGATTACGACGGCGCCATGGCGGGGGCCCTGAGCGGCACCGAACGCAAGATCGACGTGGTCCGCGCCAAGCGCAACGATCCGGACAAGGAACAGATCTTCCTGGTGATGGCCGGCGTGGGCTATGACGCCACCATCATGGCGGACACCAACGAGGACCTGAAGGGCAAAGTGGGCTGGCTGGCCTACGTCGACGCCGGTATCCGCAACCTGCCCGGGAAACCGGTCAAGGCCACCGTGGTGATTGACGGCGAGACGGTGCTGCACCGCGGTGTCCGCAGCGTGATGGTGGGCAACTGCGGCAAGGTCCAGGGCGGCCTGGAGATCTTCCCCGATGCCAAGGTGGACGACGGGCTGCTGGACATTGCCGTGCTGGCCCCGCACCACGGCAAGCTGGGCTGGCTCTCCGTGCTGGCGGGCATCATCGGCAAGGGCCGCAACCGGGACACCGCCGTCGAGTACTTCCAGGGCAAGGCCGTGGAAATCACCCTCGAACATGCGGACAACTACCAGCTGGACGGCGACCACGAAGGCGAGGGCAAGCACGTCCTGATGACCATGGAGCCCGGCGCCCTCACCCTCCGGATGTAACCCCCAACTGAGTAGCGCCAAGTGCCGTTTTGAACCGTCAAAAGGGCACTTCGCGCTACCTAGTTGGGGGTGGCAGTGGCGGACTTGTGGGCCAGGATCTCCGCCAGTTCGGCCAGCCGGTGGGCGCGCGCTGATTCGGCCGGGGTGAAGGGCTCCCCCGGCCGGGCGAAGATTAGCGGCCCGTGCCATGCCGTGGGGACCTTGAGATGGGTCCCGTCGTCGGGCATCTTCACGGGAACGCCCGACGACGGCACGATCCGCGCGCCCAGCAGCTCTGCCACGGCGTGGGGCAGTTCGTCGGGGGCGCCGGCGATCCGGGCCGCCAGGCTGAGCGCCCTGGTCTGGCCGTCAGCCATGGCCAGCGCCGTGGTGGGCCACACGTGCGCCCGGCTGCCGCCGCCGTCGTGCAATGCCTCCAGCAGTTCCCGCTCACCCAGGCTGCCGGGGGCGGACAGCACAAACTCATCCAGCACGCCGCCCGGGACCGGGTGGACGTGGATGCCCAGGATGTTGATGCCGTTGCGGGCCAGGGTGCCCGTGATTTTCTCCAGCGAACCGGGCTCGTCCCGCAGGAGCGTGCGCGCCCGCCACAGGGCCGGCGCGGCTCCAAGCTTCCGCCGGTGGCGCAGCGCAGGAGCGTGCAGCCAGCCGCGCAGGATCCGGGCGGCGGACGGTTCGGCCACCCAGATCACCAGCACGGTGGCCGTCAGTGTGAGCACCAGCACCTTGGCCACGTACGGCAGGTGGGTTTCCACCACCAGGGCATGGACCACCAGCTCGATGGGCAGCATCACGGCCACGTTGGCCATGGTCAAACGGGCTTTGGGCGGCTCGGGCATCATTCCGCAGACTTCGCAGCTCAGTTCGGCGGCGGGCGTGGCCCGCGGTGCGTGCTTCATGACCCAAGCATCCGGGGGCGCTGTTTCTGCCGCATTGCCTGCCGATTCCATTCAAGGGAATTTAATGGGCGGGTCCGGCGGCCCCCGCCGTACGATTTACCAGGAACGTCAGTGCGGCCGGCCGCCCATCAGGACAACCGGTTACCGCAGGAAGGCGCTGCCCACGTGAAGTTGCTTGCTGAGATGTTCAGCATTGGTCCAGGCAACAAGGACCACCACCCCGCCCTCCGCTGCGCCACCGGCGTGTTCGTCCCGCTGATCACCCTGGTGCTCCTGGGCCGGCTGGACTTGGCCATTTTCGCGTCCTTCGGCGCTTTCACGGGAATCTACGGCCGCGGCGAACCGCACGCCGCCCGCTTCGCGCTGCAGCTGCGCGCCGGGCTCCTGATGCTCCTGGTGATGCTGCTGGCCGCCCTGTCCGCCCGGATCGAAACGGCGTGGGGCCTTGACCGCACCGCCACCACCTGGCTCCTGGTCCTCGCCACCACGCTGGTGGCGGGCGGCTGTTCCGTGGCCATTTCCTGGCTGCGGCTGCGCCCAGGCGGCTCCCTGTTCCACATCTTTGCCTTCGCCGCCATCGCCTCCATCCCCAACCAGCCGCCACTGTGGCAGGGCATGCTGGTTGCGGTCCTCACCACCGTGCTGTGCCTGCTGATCGGCTTTTCGTCGCGGATCCTGCCCAGCCACCGCACCCCGTGGTCGTGGCCGCCCCGCATCCGGCGCACGCCGGCGGAGAAGCGGACCGCCTGGCTTGAAGGCCTCGGCTACCTGGTGGCGGCGGGCCTGGCGGGATCGCTGGCCACCTGGGCCGGGCAGCAGCTGGGATTCGGGCACAACTACTGGGCCATGGTGGCCGCTGTTGTGCCTCTGGTGGGCCACACCACCCGGCACCGGATCCGGCGCGGCGTCCAGCGAATCGTCGGCACAGTCCTTGGCCTGCTGGTCCTGGCGGCGGTCCTGCTGCTCGGCCTGGAGCCGTGGCAGACCGTGCTGGTGATGGCCCTCTGCCAGTTCGGGGCGGAGATGTTCATCATCCGCCAGTACCTGCTGGCCCAGGTCTTCGTGACGCCCCTCGCCCTTATTTCAACCCTCCTGGTGGTCCCCGCCTCGCCGTCCGCACTGCTGCGGGACCGCATCATCGAAACCGTCATTGGTGCCGCCGTGGGCATTGCCGTGGTGCTGGCTCCCGCGGCGTGGCGCCGCCTCAGGCCGGGCCCAGGGCAGCGTACGACGCCGGCCTGACCGCCTTCCAACCCCGGCGGGCCTTCCGGGGCGCAGTCTTTCTGAGGGCCTGCCGCGGTACGCTGGACTTCCCATTGAACGGAAGGTGTGGCGGTGGCGAACTCACAGTCGGGCGACTCGGTGGTGGACCGGATAGTCCGGCTGATCTCCGCCTTTCCGCAGGACGTCGGCGCCCTGCAGCTTTCCGACCTGGCCGCACGGGCCGGGCTGCCGCTGACCACCACCCACCGGCTGGTGGGCCAGCTCGCCGGCCACGGGCTGCTCGAGACTGAACCCGGCGGCATGGTCCGGCCCGGCCTCCGGCTCTGGGAGCTGGTGAACCGTGCCTCGCCGGCTTTGGCGCTGCGGCAGGCAGCCATGCCGTTCATGGAGGACATCCAGCACGTCCTCAACCAGAACGTGAACCTGGCGGTGCTGGACGGGTGGGATGCGCTGTTCGTGGAGCGGCTCTCGCGACGCGGCTCAGTGGCCAACCGGGCGCAGGTGGCGGGCAGGATGCCCATCCACATCTCCTCCGCCGGGCTGGCACTGATGGCGCACCAGGACAAGGGGCTGCAGGCGGACTATCTCGCCCAGTTTTCCAATCCGGACGGGAGGCTCACCAGCGGTGATGTGCGCACGCTCTTGGCCGAGACGTCGCACCAGGGCTTCGCCCAGCTGAAGGGTGTGGTGGATCCGGACACGTGGGGCATTGCCGTGCCCGTCCTCAACCGCCGCCAGCGCGCAGTGGCCTCGCTCGGCGTCGTGGTTCCTCTCCAGGAGATGCGGCTGCAGGCGCTGGTGCCCGCGCTGCAGACGGCGGCCCGGGGCATCGCCCGCCGGCTTGCGGATTCCTGACCCATTCAACGGAATCTCTGTAACGCCGGTCACTGGAGGTGGCCCACACTGGGTGCCAAGCAATCCTCTGGCCTCCGGGCCCGCAACGAAGCGAGACGCAGCCATGGCACGGAAAACCATCACCACCCAGGTAGCCATCATGGGCGCCGGCCCCGCCGGACTCATGCTCTCCCACCTGCTGGCCAAAGCAGGCATCGAATCCACGGTGATCGAGGTCCGCAGCCATGACGAGATCGCCCGCACCGTCCGCGCCGGGATCCTGGAGCACGGCACTGTCAACCTCCTGGTGGACAGCGGGGTTTCGGACCGGGTCCTGACCCACGGCGACCGGCACGACGGCATTGAACTGCGTTTCAACGGCGAGAGCCACCGGATCGACTTCAAGGACCTCGTGGGCGAGTCCGTCTGGCTCTACCCGCAGACGGACGTATTCACCGACCTTGCCGCACGCAGGGCTGACGACGGCGGCGACGTCCGGTACAGCGTCACGGACACCTCCGTCCACGACCTGGAGGGCAAGCCGAAGGTCTGGTTCACCGAGGCCGACGGGACCGAATGCGAGATTCAGGCCGACTTCCTGGTGGGTGCCGACGGGTCCCGCAGCCACTGCCGGTTCCAGATTCCCGAGGCCAACCGCAAGTGGTACTTCCACGAGTACCCGTTCGCCTGGTTCGGCATCCTGGCCGAGGCGCCGCGCAGCGCGGACGAACTGATTTACGCCAACTCCGCCAACGGCTTCGCACTCATCAGCCAGCGGACCGAAACGGTCCAGCGGATGTACTTCCAGTGCGATCCCAAGGAAAACGTGGCCGAGTGGGACGATGACCGGATCTGGGCCGAGTTCCGCAGCCGAGTCAACGGCAATGGCTTCGAACTCAAGGAAGGCCCGGTCATCGAGAAGATGGTGCTGCCGTTCCGCAGCTTCGTCCACACTGCCATGCGCCACGGCAACCTGTTCCTCGCCGGCGACGCCGCGCACACGGTCCCGCCCACCGGCGCCAAGGGCCTCAACCTGGCCATCCACGACGTCAAGGTCCTCTTCGAGGGGCTGGACAGCCACTACAACTCCGGCTCGGACCGGCTCCTTGAGACGTACAGCGACCGCGCGCTGGAGCGGGTCTGGAAGGCCCAGCAGTTCTCCTACTGGATGACCACCATGCTCCACACCCCCACCGACGCAGACGATTTCTCCCGCGCCCGCCAGCTCGGCGAGCTCAACTCGGTGGTCTCTTCGCGCCACGGCATGGCCTACCTCGCCGAGGCATACACCGGCTGGCCGGGCCGCGGCTAACATCCTCCCCCCAAAAAACTCAGGAGGATTACGACGGCGGGAGGCCGGGTTTCGGGATGCCCGCTACGGGCCCAGGAGTCGGCGGATGGTGGCGGCGACGGCGGCCACGTCCGGCTGCTCGTCCCGCCTGACGGTGAGCAGGTGAAGCAGCAGGCCGTCGCCGTAGTCCGCCACATCCCGAGCCCGGGCTGCCGCATCCGCTACGCCCATGGCGGTGAGGGCCAGTTCCAGGTTGCCCACCAGCAGTTGGTGGCCAGCCGTCACGGCTTCTGGGCGGTCCAGTGAGAAGGCCATCCGTGCCCGGCTGATGCCCCCGTGCCGCCTGGCCAGCGTCACCACCGTGGCGGCCAGCTGGCGGGCGAGTTCCTCGACGTTCCGTGGCGGCCCTGCCGCCCCCTGCTCCCGCAGGAGTCCGGCGTCCAGTTCCAGCAGCCGCTCCAGTACTGCGTCCACGAGAGTGGCCCGGTTCCGGTAGTAGTTGGAGGTGGTTCCTTCGGTGAGTTCCGCTGCGGCATCCACCGCCCGGTGGGTCAGCCCCTTCATCCCCTTGTCCGCCACCACTGCCAGGGCGGCGTCGAGGAGTTGGGTCCGGCGGTCGGGCATGGCCCCAGTCTAGTAACAGGGGCGACGGCACCTTCCCGCGCTACTACAAAAGTAGTAGCTTTAAGCCATGGAAACAGTCTCGATAGTGGGCGGCGGCATTGCCGGGCTGGCTCTGGCCTCGTGCCTGGACCCGGACAAGTTCCAGGTGACTGTCTACGAGAAGCGGCCGGAGCTGCCCACTGTGGGCAACGCCCTGGGAATGTGGCCCAACGCCCAGCGTGCGCTGGCACGGCTCGGCATCCTTGACGAAGCGAAGGCGGTCAGCCCGGTGATCGGCAGCGGCTCCGTGCGGGACGCGCAGGGCAAGCCATGGATCACGGTCAATGCCGGAGACATGTTCGGCATCTCCCGGGTTGATCTCCTGCGGTTGCTGGATGCAGCAGTCCCCGCAACCGTCCGCCGGGTCACCGGAAATGTCCGGGAGATGCCAGCAGACGGCGGACTGGTGGTGGGCGCTGACGGAGTGCACAGCATGGTCCGCCGCGAGGCGTGGGGCGCCGCAACGGATGCCCGCCTGACGCCGTACCTGGCCCTCCGCGGGACCCTTCCCACTTCCGTCAGTCAGGATGAGGTGGGCGAATACTGGGGCCGCGGCGATCTCTTCGGCATGGCCGCCGCCCGTGGGGGGTCCTTCTGGTACGCCAGCTACCGGTCCGGGGCCGGCCCCTACGGCATGGACGCCGCGTCAGTACTGGACCAGGCCCGGGAGCGGTATGCCACCCATGCGCCGGCCATCCGCCGGACCCTCGCCGCAGCCACTCCCGGAGAGTGCCTCGTCCAGCGGCTTTGGACGGTTCCCCGGCTGGGCTCCTATGTGCGTGGCCGTGCCGTGCTCACCGGCGATGCCGCGCACGCCATGATGCCCACCCTCGGCCGCGGCGCGTGTGAATCCCTGGTGGATGCGGTGACCCTCGGCGACCTCCTCAACACCCTGCCCGAAACCCAGGCGCTCCGCGCCTACGACAGGCAGCGCCGGCTCCGGACCCGCGCCCTGAGCATGGCGTCGTCGGCGATGGGCCGCATCGCGCTCGCGGAAGGTGCGCAGCCCTTCCGGGACCGGCTGCTCGGCCTGGCCCGACGGCGCAACCCTCGCGCCGCCGTCGTCCGCGGTTCTGCCGGGTGAAGCGTCAGTCCCGGTCACCGCACGGGCGCGGCGGGGACCTTGCTGTCGGCGCCGGACACGGCTGGTCCGTCAGCCGGCGGTACATCTGCGGCACCGATGCTGCTTGCCGGCGGAACCTCCGGCAGGCGCTTCCGGCTGCGCCGTTTCCCGGACCGGCCATAGACGAGGTACATCGTGACGCCGGTGATGACCATCAGCAGCACGGTGTACACGAACGTGTTCGCCACCCCTTCAGTGCCCTCGGCACCGTCCGTGTTCGCCTTGATGACCAGGCCCAGCGGTTGGACCAGCGGGTGGGCCAGGAAGATGGCGGTGTCGTAATCGTCCAGGAGGCTGTTGAAGTTCAGGGCGGTGATGGCCGCTGCCGCCGGGAGCGCCAGCGGCAAGAGGATCCGGCGGAACACGTACAGGGTCTTGGCGCCCATGATGGCGGCCGCTTCCTCCAGCGACGAATTCACGGAGGCGAACGACGCCTTCAGCATCCGCAGCGTAAAAGGGATCTTCACCGTGACGAACGCGATCAGCAGAATCACCGTGGTCCCGGTCAGGACCGCCCCGCCCACCAGCGGATTCGGGTGGTCGTAGCTGATGATCAGGCCCAGCGCCAACAGGGCGGACGGCAGGATCCAGGGGATATGCAGCAGGTACTCAAAGACTGACGCCACCCAGTTCCGATACTTCTGCAGCAGCCGGGCCACGAACAGCAGGCCGCCCACCGCGATCACAGCCGCCAGCGCGCTGTAGACCACGCTGACGACGAACGGCCGCAATCCGGCCGGCTGCGTCAGCACCCGGACGTAGTTATCCAGGGTCAGGCTGCCCGGAGTCAGCTGTCCGGTCTGGATGGCGGCGCCGTCCGCGAAGGAGTACAGCACAATGAGCACCACCGGCAGCGTGTACACCGCGAACAGCAGGTACGCCACGGCGTGGACTGCCACGTTGGCCACCGGGTTGGTGATGTCCTGCTTCTGCAGTTCCGAGGACACCTTGGAAACCGAGAAGTACGTGCCGCCCTTCTCCAGCCGGGACATCACCGCCAGCATCACCATGGTGGCCAGGCCCAGGATGACGGCCAGCAAAGCAGCCAGATCGCGCGACGTGGGGCTGTTGGTGAACGTCAGGATCATGGGCGTGATGGTCTGGAACTCCCGTCCACCCAGGACCTGCGGTGCGCTCAGGGCGCCGAGCCCGGTCAGGAAGGACAGGATGGTGACGGCGAACAGCGTGGGTTTCAGCATGGGCAGGACGATCCGCCGCAGGATGGTCCACGTGGAGGCGCCGAGGTTCTTCGCCGCTTCGATGGTCTGGTAGTCCACCCCCTTCAGCGCGTTGGCCACGAACAGCATGTGGTTGGTGGTGGTGGCAAACGTCATGACCACCAGCACGGCGAAGAAGCCGGAGAACCAGGCGGGGTCCATGGAGGGGAACACCTGCAGCAGCAGTGAGGTGACGATTCCCTTGTCCCCGTAGATGAACTTGTACCCCGCCGCCAGCACGATGCCGCCGTAGATGAAGGTGGTGGCGTAGCCCAGGAACAGGATCCGCGAGCCCCGGATCCGGAAGTAGTACGTCACCAGCACAATGAAGATTCCCACGGCGTTGACCGTGATGGACAGCGCCACCGCCAGCAGGAAGCTGTTGCCCAGGGCCTTCATGGCGCGCTGCGAGGAGAACAGTTTTTCTGCCGCCCGCCCCGAAAAACTCCCGTCCGGGAAGAACGTGGCCATCAGGACGTTGATGTTGGGCCACACCAGGAACGCCGCGATGAACCAGGTGAGGACGACACCCACCACCAGGACGAACGGGGAGCGGACCATCGAACGGACCGGAGTTCCGCTCATGGCAGGGCGACCGCCTGGTCCTGCTCCTGCTGGTCCTGCTCCTGGAGGGCCGCGCCCGTTTCGGGGTGGTACTGCAGGATGTGGTCCGGCCGCACGTACACGGTGGTTTCCGTACCCGGTTGGGGGTGGGCACCGCCGTCCTCGCGTACCAGGAGCCGGATGTCCGCCCCGTGGCTGCGCACCACGTACCTGCTGTGCAGGCCGTGGTAGGTACGGGACAGAACCTTTGCGGGAAGTCCGACGGCGGAGCCGCCTCCCTCGGGCGCGTCCAGGGACGCCTTTTCCACCCGCAGGTAGGAGCTCGCCCGGGTGCTGAGCCGGGCCCCGGACGCAGCGTTGACCTGCGTCACGAATTCCGGTGTCAGGGTGGAGCTGTCACCAATGAAATTGCAGACGAATTCCGTGGCAGCGTGGTCATAGATCTCCTGCGGCGTGCCCACCTGCTCCACTACGCCCTTGTTGAAGACCGCCACCCTGTCGCTCATGGCCAGGGCCTCGTCCTGGTCGTGGGTGACGTAGACGGTGGTGATGCCGAACTCGCTTTGCAGGTCCTTGAGCTGCTGCCTCAGCTGGTGGCGGAGCTTGGCATCGAGATTGGACAACGGCTCGTCCAGCAGCAGGATCTTGGGCCGCAGGACGAGTGCCCGGGCGACGGCCACCCGCTGTTGCTGCCCGCCGGAGAGCTCGGCGACGTTCTTGGCCAGCTGCTCGTCGCTGAGTTCCACCCGGCGTGCGATGTCCCGGACCATCCTGTCGCTGTCGGCGCCCTTCTCCTTCCGGACGCGCAGTCCGAAGGCGATGTTCTCCCAAACGCTCATGCTGGGAAACAGGGCATAGTTCTGGAACACCATGCCCACCTGCCGCTTGTCGCTGGGAAGCCGGGTGACATCCTTTCCGTCCACTGTGACTGTGCCCCCGGCCGGCTGGATGAAGCCGGCCAGGGTTCGCAGCGCCGTCGTCTTTCCACATCCGGAGGGCCCCAGCAGCGTGAAGAACTCGCCGGGCCGGACGTGCAGGTCCAGGTGCGGGATGGCGGTGAAGTCGCCGAAGGAAACTTTGATGCTGTCCAAGCGGATCATGGCAAACCTGTCTGTGGAACTCGGGCGGAGACGGAAGGCTTGAGCAGGGCTAGGTCATGTACTCGAGTTCGATCTTCTCCACCCAGGCGCCCATGTTCTCCTGCACGAACTCCCAGTCAATGTCCTGCTGCTTAAGGTCCGCGAAGAAGTCCACCACCTCGGGGTTGGCCTGTGCCTGGGCCGACTTGTTCACGGGCATGGAGTTGAACTGCTTGGCGAACTGGCCCTGGACGTCGGCACTGCCGAACCAGTCGATGAACTTCTGGGCCTGGTCTTTCTTCTTGGTGCCCTTCACGAGTGCGATCTGCTCCACCGCAAGGGGGACGCCAACGGAAGGTATGACCGTCTCCACGTTCACCTTGAAGGACTTTTCCCGGTCGGCAATGATCGAGGACGGCATCTGCCCCATATCCACCTCACCCGAGGCGATGCGGGCGAAGAGATCGGTCTTGGCCACGGCGGGGCTGCCGTTCTGGAAGTACTGTTCCACCTGCTTCCAGCCCTCATCGGAGATGCCGAGATCGCCGGAATCGTCACGGTACCGGCTGAGGATGCCGGCGAAGACCAGTTGGGCGGTGGCCGTGCCCAGGCCGGTAACACGCTCGTACCGGGCCTTGAACTCATCCTTGGTCCACAGGTCCGTCCAGTCCTTCGGCGCGGCATCCTTGGAGAACTTGTCCGAGTTGTAGCCCAGCAGGATGGCCTGCTTCACCAGCGGCCAGTACGTCTCACCGTCAGCGAGCTGGGTGTCCACCTCTCCGGCCCAGGCAGGCTTATAGGGTTCCAGCGCGTCCGCGGCTTTGACCTGGGAGAAGTACATGTTGTTCAGCCCGAAAGCGACGTCCGCGATGGGGTTGTTCTTTTCCGCGATGAGCTTGTTGGTGGCGTCGGCGCCGCCGGCCCCCACAATCTCGATCTTGAATCCGGCTTCGCCCGCCTTTTGGGTCAGCCAGTCCCCGCGGCCTTCGCCGTTGGAGTTGGTGTACACCACCAGGGTGTCGCCGGATCCTCCGGCCGGGGCGGAAGAAGCCTCACCCGAGGCTCCCGGTGAGGCTTCTCCGCCACATCCGGCAAGCAGGGTGACGGCAACGGCGGCGGCAACCAAGGTCTGTAATTTACGCACGATCAGGACTCATTTCTGCACTGGAACCGGAGCATGTCCGCACAGCCTATAGCCGGGCATGCGGAATGCGGGGCTGCTATTGCTATCGATTCGATAAACAGCCCGGCTGACTAACTTGGTCCAGCGAAGAGAACGACCGGTGGTTTAGGAGTGAACGCCGGGTGAAGCGTCAGTCCTGCTGCAGTGTTTCCGTCAGGTGGTGGGTGGGGATCCTGTCCCGGTCATAAGTGATTTCGGTATATCCGTGCGGTTCCGGCTTGCCGGCGTGGTTGAGGTTGACGAACACGATTTCCTCGATGGTGAGGATGCTTTGCCGCGTGATCATGTTGCGCACTTCAGCCCGCATGGTCAGCGAGGTCCGGCCAAACTTCGTGGCGGTCAGGCCCATTTCAATCAGGTCACCCTGGACGGCGGAGCTGACGAAGTTGATTTCCGAAATGTACTTCGTGACGGCCCGGCCATTACCCAGTTGAAGGATGGCGTAGATGGCGGCTTCCTCGTCGATCCACTTCAGCAGGCTTCCGCCGAACAGGGTCCCGTTGGCATTGAGGTCTTCCGGCCGGACCCATTTGCGGGTGCGGAAAGTGATGTCTGCTGTTTCCATAGGCCGAGATTAGCCGAGGCCGGTGGGGCCGCACGCAGTGTGACGCCCCAGGTTCCAGGGCTACGCCATGGCCGTGTGTGCCGCGCTGTGCGAGTCGATGCTCTTTGCGTAGCAGGACGAGTGCTTGACGCCAATGTAGGGGCCGAAGTTGGGCACCGGCTCGAAACCGGAGTTCTGGTAGAAGTTCCGGCCGTCCGATTGGGCCGAGCCTGCCTCGGCCTTGATGCGGGTGATGCCTTGCTTGTAGGCCTCCGCCTCCAGGGCAGCGAGGACCGAACTGGCCACGCCGGAGCCGCGGGTGTACGGGACCACGTAGAGCCGCTTGATTTCGGCGGTACTGGCATCCAGCAGCCGCAGCCCGCCGCAGCCCACGGGCTGGCCGGACCCCTTGTCGTACGCCACGAGGAAGACGGCGCAGTCAGCTTCCGACGGCGGAGGGCCGGGTTCGTGGTCTGCCGTACCGAAGCGGGCGTCGAGTTCGGCCTGCTGCGCGCGCCGGAGGTCTGCTCCCACAGGGTGGGACCAGGCAACTTGCCTGATGTTCAGCCGCGGATTGGTCTGCATGTAGGCCTCGATTCGCCGAAGGGTTATGCAGATCAAGGCTAGGAGTGGCGGGTTACGCGGGTGTTTCCTGCCGGTAAGGGTCCGGATAACGTCTTATGCCCTGAGCGGAGGCAGCGCTCGCAACTAGCTTGGCTGTCTAGTTAGCAGTTGGCCTAAGATATAGGCATGGCTTCTACAGGCAACGAGGGCTCCGGCTACTGGTATGGACCCGACGGGCAGCTGGACTACGGAGCGGCAGTCCTCAAGTCGCTGCGGGACTACCGGGCGGCGGAGACCATTATCCGCAGGTCAACCCGCGACTCCATGGGGATGGGCGAAACAGACATCCTCGCCCTGCGGTACCTCCTGCGCGCCCAGGCCTCCGGCAAGACGGTGGTGCCTAAGGACCTCAGCCTTTTCCTGGGTATCACCAGCGCCTCCACGACGTCACTGATCGACAGGCTGGTGTCCAGCGGGCATGTCCGTCGGGAGGCGCACCCTTCGGACCGGCGCTCGGTGGTTGTCGTTCCCACTGTGGAGTCGGATACGGAGGTCCGGGAAACCCTTGGCGCCATGCACCGGCGGATGATGACCGTCGCGGAGTCACTCAGTGCCGAGGAGGCGAGGATCGTCGTCGCGTTCCTGCAGCGGATGGCCGAGGCCATTGCAGTCCTGGACGAGGAACACACCTAAAAAAATACCTAGCTAAACTAGCTAGCTGGACTAGATATATGTAAGCTTACGATCAGCCCGGTAATACTGCCTTATGGAGTAGTGAGCGCGTTGATCACCTTTGAGAAGACCTCTGCTGGGGAAGCAGAGCAGACCGTTCACTGCGGCACGCCCATGGAGCTGGTGACGCCCGCAGTGGGGCGGGCTGCCATGGGGTACTCGTTCGACCCGGACGACTTCGTGCCGGTCAAGCTCCCGCCGGTGTGGCGCTGCCAGTGCGGTTTCCAGCTTGATGCCTGGGTACCGTACGGCGGACCCATTCAGGCGTCCCGGTGATCGCCGGCCGCTTCCTGCTCCGGGAGCGGTTGGGTCGCGGCTCTGCGGCTGAAGTCTTCCGTGCTGTGGACGTGGCGGGAGGTCCGGACGTGGCCATCAAGGTGGCGTCCGACAACTCGGAGAGGCAACACCAGCGCATCCGCAATGAGGCAAGGGTGCTCGCGTCGCTGCGGCACCCGTCCATCGTCAGGTTCATCGAACAAGGAGTCATGCCGGCCGGCACCAATCGCCCGGGGCATGCCTTCATGGTTGAAGAGCTGGCGTTGGGAACCAGCCTCTCCGAAGCCGTGCGGTCCCACCGCCACAGTGCCGACGCCGTGGCGGTGTGGGCGCGGAGCATCTTCAGCGGCCTGGCCCACCTGCACGCCGCGGGACTGGTGCACCGGGACATCAAGCCGGGAAACCTGATGCTGAGCGGCCTCCGGCGAAGCCCGGTCCGGGTCATCGATTTCGGCATCGCGGCGCTGGCGGGCGCGGCGCCGGAGCCGGGAATCTCGTCCGGAACAGTCCACTACATGAGCCCGGAACAGGCTGCAGGCGGAGTAGCCGATCCCGCCTGGGACGTCTATGCCATGGGCCTGGTCCTGCTGGAACTGCTGACCGGATCCAAGGCGTTTCCAGGGACGGCGGTGGAGTCGCTCGTGGCAAGGACGCTCAGGAGTCCGCACATACCCGAGTCCCTGGGGCCGCGGTGGCACCACTTCCTGAGCTCGCTGACGGCAATGGAAAGCAATGAACGGCCGACGGCGGCTGATGCTTCCGCGATGGCCGCGCGGCTGGTTCCCCCGGCTCCGGCCGCCTCAACAATTCTGCGCGGTGCCCCGCGGCTTCGGCTGGCAGCGGCCGCGGCGGGGTGCGCGCTTCCCCGGTAGCAGGCCGGGGCGCCGGAACGTCGCCGGACCTACGGGCGGCTGACGTCCTGCCCCGTGGGATCTTCGGCCGTGGGATCGGCCAGGGCCAGGCCGCCCACCGGGCTGCCTGCCCAGTGGATCAGCTTCCAGCCACTGTCCGGATCTCCCTCCAGCGCCACGATTCCGGTGTTGGCCAGCACATGCTTGGCCGCAAACTCATGATCGATGCCCTCGGCGCGAAGCCCTGCCCACGTCCTGATGGCGGCGCCATGGCTCACCACCGCCACCGTGTCCCGTTGCCCGGCGGTCCTTTCGATGACCCTCGCGATCGCGGCGTCAAACCGGTTGAAGAATGCGTGGCCGTCGGGACCTGCGGGCATCCGGTTGTCCAGGTCGCCTGCGGCCCAGGAGATCACCGTGCCCATGTAGCGCTTATGTGACTCATGGTCGGTCAGCTTCTCCAGCGACCCGGCCTCGATTTCGTGCAGCCCGTCCAGCACCGTGACCTCCAGGCCGTGGAGCCTGCCCAGCGGCGCCGCGGTAATCTGCGTGCGGACCAACGTGGAGGCGTAGAGCGCCCGGATGGGTTCGTTAGCCAGCGACCGCGCCATGGCCTCTGCCTGCCGTTCGCCCAGTTCGGTCAGGCCCGGACCAGGGTGCGCGGTGTCCAGTTGGCCAAGGACGTTTCCGGGAGTCTCTCCGTGGCGGATGAGCAGCAGTTTCATGCCCTCCAGTTTCGCACTCCGCCGCGGTGCCGCCGAAACGGCCGGCACCCAGGCCCGGACGGCACGCCGCGGATAAACGAAAGGCGCCGGACCCTCACGGGCCTGGCGCCGCCGTCGTACGTGTGGAGGTAGCCCCCGGACGCTTACTTGAGGTGGTCCACCAGCTGGTCCGCGATGCCCGTGTACTTGCCGGGCGTCAGGGCCAGCAGCCGGGCCTCGGCGTCGGCGGACAGGCCCAGGCCCTGCACGAATTCCTGCATCCGCGCGGCGTCCACGCGGTTGCCGCGGGTGAGGTCCTTGAGCCGCTCGTAGGGGTTTTCCATGCCTTCGACGCCGGCAATCGCCTCTGCGCGCATCACCATCTGGATCGCCTCGCCCAGGACTTCCCAGTTGGTGTCCAGGTCCCCGGCCAGCACGTCCTCGGCCACGTCAAGGCGCTCCAGGCCCTTGGCCACGTTGGAGATGGCGAGCAGGGAGTGGCCGAAAGCGACGCCGATGTTGCGCTGGCTGGAGGAGTCGGTGAGGTCGCGCTGCCAGCGGGAGGTGACCAGGGTGGAACCCAGGACGTCCAGCAGGCCGGAGGAGATCTCCAGGTTGGCTTCGGCGTTTTCGAACCGGATGGGGTTGACCTTGTGCGGCATGGTGGAGGAGCCCGTGGCACCGGCGACGGGGATCTGCGCGAAGTAGCCGATGGAGATGTAGCTCCAGATGTCGGTGCAGACGTTGTGCAGGATCCGGTTGAAGCGCGCCACGTCGGCGTACAGCTCGGCCTGCCAGTCGTGGCTTTCGATCTGGGTGGTCAGCGGGTTCCAAGTGAGGCCCAGCCCCTCCACGAAGGACTTGGACACCTGCTGCCAGTCGGCGCCGGGGACGGAGGCGACGTGGGCGGCGTAGGTGCCGGTGGCGCCGTTGATCTTGCCCAGGTATTCGGTCTTGGCAATGCGGTCCAGCTGGCGGGTCAGGCGGTGTGCGATGACCGCCAGTTCCTTGCCGAGCGTGGTGGGGGTGGCCGGCTGGCCGTGCGTGCGGGACAGCATGGGCACGGCGCGGTTGTCCTCGGCCATCGTGCTGATCTGTGCCACCAGGGCGCGGGCTGCGGGCAGCCACACGTCCTCCACAGCGCCCTTGACCCCGAGCGCGTAGGAAAGGTTGTTGATGTCCTCGGACGTGCAGCCGAAGTGGACCATGGCGGTCAGGTTTTCGATGCCGATGGCGGGGAGGCGGCGGCCGATGTAGTACTCCACGGCCTTCACATCGTGCACGGTGACGGCTTCGATTTCGGCCAGTTCCGACACGGAAGCGGCATCGAATTCCGTGACGACGGCACGCAGCTGCTGCTGCTGTTCCGCGGACAGGGGGCCCGCCCCGGGGAGGACGTTGTTGCTGGTCAGGTGGATCAGCCATTCAACTTCGACGGCCACGCGGTCCCGGTTGAGCGCTGCCTCGGACAGGTAGTCGACCAGCGGGGCCACTGCCGGCTGGTACCGGCCGTCCAGGGGGCCCAGGGCGATTTTTTCCGTGGACGCGGCGAGGGCCAGGCGTCCTGAGGGCGTGCGGGTATCAGCTGTGGCGGCAGTTTCAGGCATGTGCTGATTCTTTCACGAACTCCGGCGGCGCCTTAAGTGGGCTGCTTACGTTACTTATCCACATGGCCGACGGCGGCACTTAGGCTGGTGCGCCGTCTTCCGTAGCGTGGGCCCCTCAGCAGGTAAGCAACAGGTCCGGGAAGCCCGGGGAAAGAGGTCACATGGGAAACATCCTGGGGGATGGACTGCCGGGCGCCGCCGAGCACGTTGCCGCCGACCTGTTGCCCCTCGTCAACCGGCTTGCGCGGTGCGGAGCGCGCGTCGAGGAGGCTCTGGCCGGTCTGCGGGACATCCAGATGCTCGACTGGCAATCGCCGGCCGGGCGGGCGTACCGGGACACGGTGGGCCGGCAGGGCGCAGCCCTGCGCCATGCTGTCGACGCACTGGAGGCGGCGAGGGCCGCCGTCGCGAGGCACGCTGAGGACAGCGTGGCGGCGGCCGCCAGTGCCTGCAGGGTGCCCTGATGGACCTGGCGGATGAGACCTATCCGGAGCCCATCAGGCTGTCCGGTGCGTCGCGGGACGGCCACCTGAGCATCCGGGGTGGCAGCGGCGGCATCGGGGTCCAGCTGGAAGAGTTGACTGCGGGCGCCGAAAAGCTTGAGGCGCTGGCCGGTGACCTGGCCGCTGTGGAACAGGAGGCCGGACGAATCCTGGACCAGCTCTGCTGGGCTGACCGGCAGCCACCCTGGTCCGCTTCCGGGCACATCGCGGCAGTGCGGGACGGCCAGTGGCGGGTCCAGGCAAGCCGGGCAGAGCTGCAGCGGATCAGCAGCCAGGTCCGTGCCTGCATGCGTGATTACCAGGATGCGGAATGGCGGGCCAACGTGGGAAGAAGCCTCGGAATCGCCGCCATGACGGAGACCGGTCTCTCATGGGGCACCATGGCAGCCACCGGCGTTCCGGACCGGCGGGTCACCGAGAACGTCATTGCCATGATGCAGTTGGCGGCGCCCCAGGTGCAGGCAGTGAACGAACATGTCCCCTTGATCCGGGATGCCTTGATGGCCTTGGTGGCAACCTTCATCCCGCGGCAGATCACGCTGCGGAAACAGGAAACGGTCCAGGTGGACCTTGACACGTCACCTGCAGGGTTGCTGGCCCGGATCCAGGAAGTGGAGGCCCGCGGTGCCGGAGCCATTGAGGTCCTGGAAGTGGATAACGGCGGCGAAAAGGCCTACGTGGTCATTGTCCCGGGGACCCAGGCTGCCGGAAGGGACGCCGGCGGGGACAACCCCTTTGATGAGGCGGGCATCGTGGAGTCCATGCTGTACAACTCCCGGGACGTGAACCAGGCTGTCCTCGCGGCGCTCGACGAAGCTGGAGCAGAAAAGGGCGCTTCCGTGGTTGCTGTGGGTTACAGCCAGGGCGGCATCCATGCCATGAACATGGCAGCGGATCCCCGGATGCTGGAGCAGTACGACGTGAAATATGTCCTCACTGCCGGGTCGCCGGTGGCGGGGATCCAGACCCGTGAGGACGTGGAGTCCCTGCACCTTGAGCACCAGGCGGACTGGGTTCCCGGCAGCGACGGTGCCGCCAACCCCGAAACCCGCAACCGGGTGACAGTATCGGTGGACACGCCCATCGAGCCCGGTGGGGACAAAGGCCTTGGTCCCGGCCACCGCCTGGGCGGGTACCAGGACGCCGCCCGGCTGGTGGCAGCGAGCGATGACCCGTCGCTTGTGCACTCCACGGCGGTCCTGGGTGGTGTGCTCGGCGCCGGGGGAGCGGCCACGGCAACGCGCTATTCCCTGACGCGGGCCAAGGGCCCCTCCACTACCCTTGCGCCGCCGGACCCCCGCGCCCACGAGCGCCACCTTGGCGGGCGCTAGCCGGTGTTCACGCGATCTGGGCGGCGGGTATCTCGGCGTAGCGGGTGGAGCGGGTTTTTGCGGGCGCCGGGGCAGGCTTCGGGGCTGTCGGCGGAGTGAGCGCCGGCGGTGGAGCAGCCGGCTGCGCCACAGGGCAGCGGAAGTTGTAATCGAGGTTGCCGGCGGTGAACTGCGTGAGTGCCACGACGCCGCCGGAGGTGAGGGGAGCGGCCCCGCAAAGATCCGCCGCGCTGGAGGTGGATTCAGCGCCCGCCAGCCAGCTCTTCAGGGAGTAGAGGTTGCTGTGGGGGCCCACCTCACCCACAATTTCGCCGAACTGGTAGCCGGTGGAATATATGCCTACCTCAACCCCGGCGCCCTGGAGGTAGGCGGTCACGCCCTCCAGCTCCGCGGTGTTGGCAGCCTTATTGGACAGCCAGCTGTTACCGGTCTCGACATCCAGCCACCACATGCGGTGGGCAGCACCGCCTCCTGCCTCGGCGAGGCTTCCGGCGTCGTTGTATGCCATCGCATAGCCGTGGACATAGGCGCAAGCGGGGGATGCTGTGCCATCGCACATCCCGTAGGGGTTTCCGATGTCCGTGCCCATCACGCTGTTGTTTGCAGGCCACCACAAGGAGCCCACTGGGCCCGTCGCGGCGGTATTGACGTAGACGGCAGACGGAACTCCCGCCGCTGCCTCGGAGCTGCCATCCGCCCAGGCCAGCTGCTCCGCGAGGCAAGGGTTCGCCGTCGTTGGCCGGCCGCCGTTGACGCCCACCACGGCAAACGCCGGCGGCACGGGGAGCTGGCCACCGCATTGGGGCCAGGAAACATCGTTGCCCAGAACGGCGGACTCCTGGGGCGACGGTACCGCTCCGGAATCCGCGTGGACCGGTCCCGCCTCACACGCCATCAGCAGGCAGGCCGCAGCCAGGATTGTTCGTGCCTTCATTCTTGCCCCCGTATCCGGAACTGACAGCTACGGGCCTGTCGCCGGCCCAGTTCGCAGCCTAGGAGCGGTGGCCCCGGGCGGTCATGGGTAGCGGGTACTGGAGTTTCGGCAGCCAGCCGGGGCGCTGCACCTGCCGGGTACCTGTTTCAGGCTCGTCCGGTACTTGGGCGGAAGCCCACAATGCGCCGCCTCCCAGCCCACCTTCAGGAAGGCTGCCGGCACGGGTTCAGGGGAACGTCAGCGCCGGCTGCCCGGCACCAGCCCGGCCACCAGGGACACCAGGGAGATGATGATCGCGGCCAGGATGGCCGTCCAGAAGAAGGAATCGATGGTGAGATGCACGGGGGTGTAATTGCTGATCCAGGCGGTCAGGTAGAGCATGGCGGCGTTGATGACAATCGCGAACAGGCCAAGCGTCAGGATGGTGATCGGGAGCGCAAGCAGGCTCACCAGCGGCCGCACCAAGGCGTTGACCACACCGAAAATGAGGCCGATGAACAGGTAGGCAAGGACTATCCCAATGGTGTCGGTATCCTGCGAGATGCCGGTCCGTGCCACGGCATCGGAGGCGGCCGTGCTGGTGATGTCCATGCCCGGCAGGACCCAGCTTGCTACCCATAGGGCGGCTGCGTTGAAGATGACCCGAAGAATGAAGGAACCCATGGCCCCATGCTTCCACAACAGTCTTTGGACATCCTGGTAAATCCTGCTCCGCTACACGCTGGTGGCGTGAAGTGCGGATTCTCAAATTCTGTCAACCCTATTGACAGATCAGAAACCGGTTTCACAGACTAGGGAAACCGGTTTCTGATGTGCCGCACAGTGAAGTCGGCAGCGGAGGCGGTTCATTCCAATGGAGGAAGACAGCACATGCGCATCAAACGTCCCTTGGCAATCGCAGCAACGGCGGCAGCGGCGGCGTTCTGCCTGCCGGCCCAGGCCACGGCCGCACCACCCCCGCCGCAGTCCAATCCCATCGCCCAGACCGAGCAGCAGCCCCTGGAGCGCCAGGTTCTCGCTGACCGCGACGGCTGGGCGTCCTCCGGCGCCGGAACAACGGGCGGATCCGCAGCAGTACCGGAACGCGTCTTCGACGTCCGCAGCAGGGCCGAGATGGTTTCGGCGCTCGCGGCAAACGGCGCTGAACCCCGCATCATCCGCGTCCACGGCGACATCAGGGCAAACACCGGCCCTGCCGGCGAACTGAGCTGCGTCGATTACGCGGCGGGCACGGGCTTCTCCCTCGAGCAGTACCTCTACGACTACGACCCCGCCCGGTACGGAACTGAGCAGCAACCGGCCGGGGAACAGGAAAATGCCCGGCGCAAGGCTGCCGCCAACCAGGCAGCGGTCATCCGGTGGGACATTCCCAGTAACACCACCATTGTTGGCGCCACTGCTGACAGCAGCATCACCGGCGCTGCCCTGCGCATCAACCGGGCCAACAACGTGATCTTCAGGAACCTCACCGTCCGGGATTCGGCTGACTGTTTCCCCGCCTGGGACCCCACCGACGGCGACCACGGCAACTGGAACAGCGAATACGACCTCCTCCAGGTCATCAACGGATCAACGAACGTCTGGGTTGACCACTCACACTTCACTGACGCCCCCAACCTGGACATCAACCAGCCCTCGTACTTCGGACGCCCCTACCAGGTCCACGATGGAGCGGTGGACGTCACCAACGGCTCAGACCTGGTCACGCTCTCCTACAACCGCTTCTCCGACCATGACAAGCTCCTCCTGATCGGATCCACCGACTCGACCAGCCGCGGAGACGTCGGCAAGCTGCGCGTCACCATCCATCACAACTCCTTCGAGAACGTCGGCCAGCGCGCCCCGCGGGTCCGCTACGGGCAGGTGGACGTCTACAACAACCACTTCTTGACGTCGGCCACCTCGCCGACGCCCTACACGTACACCTTCGGCGCGGGCGTCGAGTCACACATTTATGCCGAGGCCAACGCCTTTACACTGCCCCAGGACATTCCAGCGTCCTCGCTGATCAGGCACTTCAAGGGTCAGGCCATCACCGCCGTGGACAACACGGTCAACGGAAAGCGCGTGGACCTCCTGGCTGCGTACAACTCTGCCGCACCAGCCGATAAGCAGCTGGTGGCGGACGGATCCTGGACTCCCATATTGCGGACCAAGGTCCACCCGGCGCAGGCAGTGCCGGCCCTGCTGAAGAACAACGTGGGTCCCGTCTTCACGGCAGGCGGGGGCAACTGATGGCGGCATTTTCACCCAGCCGGCGCGCTGTCCTGGCAACAGCGGCAGCAAGCGCCGCAACGGTGGCCACTGTCCTGGCGGCCCCCGGGGCAAGCGCCGACACAGCAGGCCGCGCCGCCCGGGTGCAGTCCCGCAGCAAACCGGTGATCTTCGTGGTGGGGGATTCCACCTCGTCCGCCTACCAGCACTCGGAGCATCCCCGGGCCGGCTGGGGCCAGGCCCTCCCCCTGCTGCTCGGGCCACAGGCGACGGTGTTCGACTACGCCTGGTCCGGCGCCTCCTCGAAGAGCTATGCCGACGCCGGCTTGCTGGGAGAGGTGGCGGGGGCGCTTCAAGCGGGCGACTACCTGCTCATCTCCTTCGGCCACAACGACGAAAAGGTCGAGGACCCTGCCAGGGGAACCGACCCGCAGACCACCTTCAAGGACTACCTCCGGAAATACCTGGACGCAGCGGCAGGCGCGGGTGCCAAGGCCGTGCTGGTCACGCCGGTGGAGCGGAGGCGGTTCAGCCCCCTGGGGATCGCCCAGGAGACCCACGGCGCCTATCCCCAGGCGGTCAGGGAATTGGCCGCAGCCGCCGGAGTTCCCCTGGTGGACCTGACGAGTTCCTCCAAGGACCTGTGGCAGCGGCTCGGACCGGACGGAACCACCTCCCACTTCCTCCATGCCTCCCCTGGCCAGTACCCCCAATACCCTGACGGAGTCACGGACAACACCCACTTCCAGGCCACGGGAGCCCTGGCCGTCGCCAAGCTCGTGGCGGCAGCGCTTGCGGAACAACGGGTCATGCCGCCCGGCTGGTTTCAGCACCCCGGCACGCCGCTCGATCCGCTTACAGGCATCTACTGGCCAAGCGAACGCCCGGTGGATAAGCCGCTGGTCCTCAATGTCGGCAGGGGGCAGGCCTTCGGGACCGTGCAGGCCGCCGTCGATGCTGTGCCGTTGAACAGTACCCGCCGCACCGAGATCCGCATTGATCCCGGCACTTACCGTGAGCTGATCCGGGTACCGGCCAACAAACCAAGGGTCTCGTTCATCGGACGCGGGCAGGCGCCGGAGGACGTGGTGCTGGTCTACAACAATGCGTCCGGCACCCCGAAACCCGACGGCACAGGGCCCTACGGAACCGGCGGGAGCACCAGCGTGCGGATCGACGGCCCGGATTTCATGGCAAAGAACCTGACATTCAGCAACGACTTCGACGAAGCCGCCAACCCCGACATGAAGAACCGGCAGGCCGTGGCACTGTTCCTGGCCGGGGACCGGGCTGTCCTCCGCAATGTCCGCTGCCTGGGCAGCCAGGACACGCTGCTGGTGGATTCCGCCGCCCGCGGCGTCCAGGCGCGCTCCTACTTCACGGACTCCTACGTTGAAGGCGACGTGGACTTCATCTTCGGCCGGGGAACTGCCGTGTTCTCCGGCTGCCGGATCCGTTCCCTGGACCGCGGGTCCAGCACCAACAACGGCTACGTCTCCGCCGGCAGCGTCAATATCGGCATCAAGCACGGATACCTGTTTACCCAGTGCCGGTTCGTCTCGGATGCAGCGTCCGGATCCGTCCACCTGGGCCGGCCGTGGCATCCCGGCGGGGATCCGGAGGCCATTGCCCAGGTGCTGGTCCGCGACTCGTGGCTGGGAGCCCACATCTCCGGCGCGCCCTGGACCGACATGAGCGGCTTTTCGTGGCAGGAGGCCCGATTCCACGAGTTCAACAACAATGGCCCCGGATCAAGGACCACCCAGCACCGGCCGCAGCTGGATCCCCGGCTGGCGGAGGAATTCACTGCCGGCGCGTACCTGCAGGGGGCAGATGCCTGGGCGCCCCAGCTGGCTGGAAGCAAGGCCGACAGTGCCGCCCTGAACGTGGGCCGGCCGGCGTAGGGCGTGATGGAGGGGTGCCGGTGGGTCCCGCGGGTTCCGCTGCCCGGCCGGCACCCCGGTTCCAGCCCTGAATCCGTGAAACACCCGCAGCAGTAGGCTAGTTTTCATGACCTCCTCTGAAACCCCGGCCGGCGGCATCGCTCCGCGCCCGGTGGTGGGCCGGTTGCCCCGTTACGCCGCCGGAAAGCCGCCCGCCGCCGTCGACGGACTGGCCAGTTACAAACTGTCCTCAAATGAGAATCCCCTCCCGCCGCTGCCGGCGGTCCTGGAAGCCATCGCACGGCAAACAGACTTCAACCGATACCCGGACCCGCTCAGCAGCAGGCTCCGGACGGCGCTCGCGGAATTCCTGCAGGTTCCTGCGGAGGACATCGTCACAGGGGCCGGCAGCCTGGGCGCCCTTAACCAGATCCTGGCTGCCTTTGCCGGCCAGAACGACGACGGCAAGGCCGACGAAGTCATTTACGCCTGGCGTTCCTTCGAGGCCTACCCCATCAGTGTGGGCCTCGCCGGGGCCGAAAGCGTCCGCGTCCCGGTCACCGCCGACGGGCGGCACGACCTCGACGCCATGGCCGCGGCAGTCAGCGCGCGGACCAAAGTGATCCTCCTGTGCACCCCCAACAACCCCACCGGGCCCGCCTTGACCACCGCCGAAACCGAGGCCTTCATCCGGGCGGTGCCGGCCAACGTGGTGGTGGTCATTGATGAGGCCTACCAGGAGTTCGTCCGGGACTCCGACGCCGTGGACGGCATTGCCCTCTACCGCAAATACCCCAACGTGGTGGTCCTGCGGACTTTCTCCAAGGCCCACGGGTTGGCAGGCCTCCGGGTGGGTTACAGCATTGCCAATCCCGAACTGACGCAGCACCTCAGGGTGGCTGCCACCCCCTTTGCCGTGTCGCAAATAGCCGAATCAGCCGCGATTGTTTCACTGCAGAATTTCGACCAGGTTGTAGGAAGGGTACAAAGCCTGGTGGATGAGCGGGTCCGCGTACTGAGGGGACTCCGGGACCTCGGCTGGGCCGTCCCCGATGCGCAGGGTAATTTCGTGTGGCTGGACCTGGGTGATGCCAGCGCTGACTTTGCGCAGCAGGCGGGGGCCAGGGCGTTGTCGGTCCGGGCATTCCCCGGTGAGGGCGTCCGGGTCAGTATCGGCGAGCAGGAAGCCAACACCCGGTTCCTGGAGCTGTGTGCGAACTATACAAAGGTGCCCCGGGGTTCCTAGCACTTAACAAGTAGGCCTGCGCCAACCTACTGAAGATAAAGTTAGGATCAGTAAGCCATTGTATATGCCGCTTCGGGAATGTATTCCTTGTGAGGCATATATCCCAGCGACATTGCATTGCATCCGCATGCGGGAAGCAAGGAGACGGTATGGGCACACATCTGCCTTCCACCGAGTTCGACGGAACAGCGGTTGACGACCAGCGGGAAGCTGACGCGGAAGCCGTCATGGGCCAACCCCCGGCACAGATGGTCCAGTTGCTGGGCCCCGATGGAAAACTCGGCGCTGACCCCGTGTACAGCAGCTACGCGGACAAGCTCACCCCCGAAGACCTGCGTGGACTGTACGCGGATATGGCCAGGATCCGGCGTTTCGACGTTGAGGCAACGGCCCTGCAGCGGCAGGGCCAGCTTGCGCTCTGGGTTCCGCTGACGGGCCAGGAGGCTGCCCAGATCGGTTCGGGCCGGGCCAGCCAGCCGCAGGATTATATCTTCCCCACCTACCGTGAGCACGGCGTGGCGCTGACCCGCGACGTGGACCTCGCCGAACTGCTCCGCCAGTTCCGCGGCGTGTCCAACGGAGGCTGGAACCCCAAGGACACGAACTTCCACCTCTACACGCTGGTCCTGGCAGCGCAGACGCTGCACGCCGTCGGCTATGCCATGGGCATCCAGCGGGACCAGAAGCTCGCTGCCGCCGCGGGCAAAGCCGGAAACGAACCGGACGCGGCTGTCATCGCCTACTTCGGTGACGGCGCCAGCTCCGAAGGCGACGTCCACGAGTCCATGGTCTTCGCCTCCTCGTACAACGCCCCCGTGGTGTTCTTCTGCCAGAACAACCACTGGGCCATCTCGGTCCCCACCAACGTGCAGACCCGGGTACCGCTGTCCAACCGTGCGAAGGGCTACGGCTTCCCCGGCATCCGGGTGGACGGCAACGATGTCATCGCCGTGCACGCCGTCACCGAGTGGGCGCTGGAGCATGCCCGCCAGGGCAAGGGACCGGTCCTCATTGAGGCGTTCACCTACCGGGTGGGTGCCCACACCACCGCTGACGATCCCACCAAGTACCGCGGATCCGAGGAGGAGGACGCCTGGCGCGCCAAGGACCCGCTGGCGCGCCTGGAGAAGTACCTCCGCGCTGAACGCCTGGCCGACGACGCCTACTTTGCCAAGGTCAAGGCCGACGGCGACGAGCTCGCCGCGTACGTGCGCCGGACCGCCCATGACCTCGAGGACCCGGACATCCGGGCCGCATTCGCCAACGTCTACGCTGAAGCGCACCCCCTGGTGGCTGAGGAACTGGCCTGGTTCGAGGAATACAGCGCAGGATTCGCCGGCGGCGACGAACCGTCCGCCCAGCACGGCGCAGCAGCAAAGGCAGGCCACTGATGACCACCATGACCATCGCCAAGGCCATCAACGAAGGCCTTCGCGCCACGCTGGCAGCCAACCCCAAGTCGCTGCTGATGGGCGAGGACATCGGCCCCCTGGGCGGCGTCTACCGGGTCACCGACGGGCTCATCGGCGAATTTGGACCCGACCGCGTGGTGGACACCCCGCTGGCCGAGTCCGGCATCATCGGCACCGCCATCGGGTTGGCGCTGCGCGGGTACAGCCCGGTCTGCGAAATCCAGTTCGACGGTTTCGTGTTCCCCGGCTTCAACCAGATCACCACCCAGCTGGCCAAGATGCACGCCCGCAGCCACGGCAACCTCACCGTTCCGGTGGTCATCCGCATCCCTTACGGCGGCGGCATCGGCTCGGTGGAACACCACTCCGAATCACCGGAGGCCCTGTTTGCCCATACCGCCGGGCTGCGCATCATCACCCCGTCCAACCCGCACGACGCCTTCTGGATGGTCCAGCAGGCCGTGCAGTGCCAGGATCCGGTGATCATCTTCGAACCGAAGCGCCGGTACTGGCTCAAGGGCGAAGTGGACACCGCAGCTCCCGGCCCTTCAGGCGACCCCTTCAAGGCCCACGTCCTCCGTGAGGGCACCGACGCCACCATCGTGGCCTACGGTCCCCTGGTTCCCGTGGCCCTTGCGGCCGCCAACGCCGCCCGGGAAGACGGCCACAGCGTGGAGGTCATCGACCTCCGCTCCATTTCGCCGCTGGACTTCGATACCGTCACCGCATCCGTGGAGAAGACCGGCCGGCTGATCGTGGCCCACGAGGCCCCCACCTTCGGCGGCATCGGCGGCGAAATCGCGGCCCGCATCAGCGAGCGTGCCTTCCATTCCCTCGAAGCCCCCGTCATCCGGGTGGGCGGCTTCCACATGCCCTACCCCGTTGCCAAGGTGGAGGAAGACTATCTTCCGGACATCGACCGCATCCTGGAGGCGCTGGACCGCGCCCTCTCCTACTGAGGACACCATGACGCTGAATAAATTCAACCTGCCTGACGTCGGCGAAGGCCTCACGGAAGCGGAAGTCGTTTCCTGGAAGGTCAAGCCGGGCGACGCCGTCGCCATCAACGACGTCCTGTGCGAGATCGAGACCGCAAAGTCGATCGTCGAGCTGCCGTCCCCCTTCGCCGGGACCGTCACCGAACTCCTCGTGCCGGAAGGGGTGACCATCGACGTCGGGACGGCCATCATCAGCGTCAGCGACGACGTCGCGGGTGACCCCACGCCTGCTGACGTCCGGGCGCCCGAAGCCCCGGCGCAGGCCGAGGCGCTTGCGCAGCCGCTGTACGGCAAGCTTCCCGACGATGCCCAGGACAACGGCGCGAACGACGCCGGCGCGCAAGGCGGTGGCCCGGCGGGTGGACCGCTGGTGGGTTCGGGACCGAAGGCCGACGCCGTTAAACGGCGTCCGCGCACCACGCGGGCCGCGGCGGCGGTCAAGCCGGCCGACTCGCTGACAGTCAACGCTCCCGAAGTGGAGCCGGTTCAGCCGCATACCCCGGCAGAGGTCACCGGACGCCCGGCAGCCGCCGCACCGCAGGCCGGCCAGGCCGCCGTCGTGGATACCCGGCCCACGCTGGGCGGCACCATTACCGGGCTGGTCAACCGTGTCCTCGCCAAACCTCCCGTCCGCAAGATCGCCCGGGACCTCGGAATCGACCTGGCCGACGTCGTGGCCACCGGCTCGCGCGGCGAGGTGACCCGCGAGGACCTGGTCAGCTACCAGGCACAGCGCGACGCCGAACTGGACAAGGCGGACGGCTTCTGGGGCAAGGCCGGAAAGCCACAGGACCAGCGGATCGAGACTATCCCCGTCAAGGGCGTGCGCAAGGCAACCGCCAAGGCCATGGTGGAATCGGCCTTCGCCGCCCCGCACGTCAGCATCTTCGTGGATGTGGACGCCAGCCGGACCATGGAATTCGTCAAGCGGCTCAAGGCCTCACGGGACTTCGAGGGCATCAGGGTCTCGCCCCTGCTCATCCTGGCCAAGGCGGTCATCTGGGCTGCCGCCCGGAACCCCAGCGTCAATGCCTCGTGGGTTGAGAGCAGTGACGGCAGCGGCGCTGCCGAGATCCAGGTCAAGCACTTCATGAACCTGGGCATTGCCGCAGCAACGCCCCGCGGCCTGATGGTGCCTAACATCAAGGACGCCCAGGACCTGTCCCTGAAGGAGCTGGCGCTGGCCCTGAACAACCTGGCCACCACCGCGCGTGCGGGAAAGACCCAGCCGGCCGAGATGCAGGGCGGCACGCTGACCATCACCAATATCGGCGCCCTGGGGATCGATACCGGTACGCCCATCATCAACCCGGGCGAGGTGGCCATCGTCGCCTTCGGCACCATCAAGCAGAAGCCGTGGGTCCTGGACGGGGAGGTCATTCCGCGCTGGATCACCACTCTGGGCGGCTCCTTCGACCACCGGGTGGTGGACGGCGACCTGTCCGCCCGGTTCATGGCCGACGTCGCGGCCATCCTGGAAGAACCCGCGCTGCTTCTTGACTGACGCGGGGGCGGAGGCAGGGACTGGCGTGGCCGCGTCAGGACGGGCCATCCGGGTGAAAAACAAAACCGCCCGGTGGCTGACCGAGGCATTCCAGCCGCCGGTGGTGGTGACCATCCAGCTGCTGATCAGCCCGCTGGTCCAGGACGGTTTCCCCGCCACGATGGCCTATGGAGCGCTGGCGGCCCTGTTCGTCTGCGTGCTGCCGCTGCTCCTGCTGCTGGTCCTTGTCCGGCTGGGAAAGGTCACGGACCACCACGTCAGTGAGCGCCGGCAGCGCCTTCCCGTGCTGCTCATGGCCTTGGCGTCCATCCTTGCGGGATTGCTGGTCCTGGCGGCAGCAGGGGCCCCAGCCAGCGTCATAGCCATGGTGCTGGCCGTGGTGGGGGGAGTGGTGGTGCTGGCAGCCGTCAGCCCGTTCTGGAAGATCAGCGGGCACGCAGCCGCGATCTCCTGTTCGGCCGTTGTTGCGGTCGTGATGCTCGGCCCCGCGTGGACACCGTTGCTGCTGCTCATCCCGGCGGTTGGCTGGTCACGGGTGGTCCTGCGCGCCCACACGCTTGCGCAGGTAGTGGCCGGCTCGCTCTTCGGCGGTGTGGTGATGGCCGGGATCTGGTGGCTGTTGAGGCTCTGGCTGGTGCCGTAAGGCGGCGGTGCCGCCGGAACTGCTAGTAGGCCGGGTAGGCGTACATCATCTCCACGGCGGCAGGGTCGCCCATGGAGGATGCGATGACGACGGCGGCGCCCACCATGAGTGCGGCCCAGGCCGTGGCGGCACCGGTCATGATGGAGAGCAGCTTCCAGTCCTCGCGCATGACGCTGCGGACCGTGCGGGGGAGGTTGAGGTCCGGGTCGATCATGTTCGGCGCGGAGTCGGTGGTGCCGTCATCCAGCAGCGCAACCACCGTGCCGTTGCCGCGGTCCACGCGCATGGAGCAGATGTGGTTTCCGTGGCGGGCCAGGAGGATGTCGTGGCCTACGAGCTGGCGGCGCTGAAGAGTGATCAAGGGGTCCCCTCTAGTGGTGGGTTGTTGTCGTCCGCACCGTTGGGGGCTCCCTCAATTTTATCGTTTCGCCCGTAGCTGAATGGGTGTTTTGGGCGTGAGAACGCCCACCCCCCGCAGCGATCTGTGCCACCACGGGGAGTGTCCGGCGTAACTCCTAGTCGGCGTCGTACGTGTTCGCGATGTACACATCGCACGGGGCGTTGTGCGCCACGCTGTTGGCCACGCTGCCCAGCACCCGGCCGATCCCCTGCATGCGCCGGTTTCCCACCACGATGATCCGCGCGTCCATGCGGACGGCTTCCTTGATCAGTGCGTCTGCCGGCCGCCCACGCGCCGCCGAGTAGGTCACCTTGATCTGCCCGCCCAGGGACTCAGCCACCGTCCGGGCCACGTGCTCGGCCCCGTCGGCGTCGGACACGATCCACTGGTCACTGCCACTGCCGAAGACTTCCGTGCGGTCGCTGTCAAAGGCCGAGACAACGTGGAGCGTAGCGCCCAGCGCTGCTGCCAGGTCCCGGGCCGACTCTGCGGCCTTCTTGGCCGTACCGCTCCCGTCGACGCCTACAACGATGATTCCGCTCATGAAATGCTCCTTTGCTTGGTTCCTGACGGCACTAATGAGCCCAACGCTACCGCGCGGCCAGCGCTTCCTGCAGTACCGGCGCCAGGCGGCGCACCCCTTCACGGATGGCATCCGGCGGGACGGCGCTGAACGCGAGGCGCAGTTTGTTGGACGGCTCGTCCGACGGCGTGAACGCGGCTCCCGGAATGAAGACCACCCCGGCGTCGATCGCCTTGTGCAGGAGGGGATAGGTGTCCACCCCTTCGGGGAGGGTCACCCAGACGAAGAAGCCACCGTCCGGGCTGGTCCAGGAGGTCCCCTCCGGCATGTACTCGGTCAGGGCCGCCAGCATGGCCCGGCAGCGTTCGGCGTACAGGCCGCGGTAGGTGGCGATCTGGCCCTTCCAGTCGTAGTCACGCAGGTAGGCCGAGACGAGCATCTGGTTCAGGGCCGGCGGGCAGAGCGTGACGGCCTCCGCCGCCAGGTAGTACCGCCGCTGCAGGTGCTCCGGCACCAGCGCCCAGCCGATCCGCAGGCCGGGCGCGAAGATCTTCGAGAACGAGCCCATGTAGATGACGTCGTCAGGGTTGGCGGCGCGCAGCGGGGCCAGCGGCTCGCCATCGAACCGGAGCAGGCCGTACGGGTTGTCCTCAATGATCAGAACATTCGCGTTGCGGCATATATTCACGATCTCCTGGCGCCGTTCCGCGGCAAGGGTGATGCCAGAGGGGTTGTTGAAGCTGGGGATGGTGTAGAGGAACTTGATGCTTTTTCCCGCCAGCTGGAGGGCGGCGATCCGGGCCTCGAGGAGCTCGGGGACCAGGCCGGACTGGTCCATGGCCACCGTTTCCACCTGCACCTGGTACGCCTCGAACGTGTTCAGGGCGCCGACGTAGGTGGGGTCTTCCACCAGGACGACGTCCCCGGGGTTGCAGAACAGTTTGGTGGCGACGTCCTGGGCTGACTGGGAGCCGGCCGTGATCACCACATTCTGCGGCAGCGCATCTACGATGCCTTCGGCTGCCATGACCTCGCAGATCTGTGTGCGGAGCTCCTCCGTGCCCTGGCCGGCGCCGTACTGCAGGGCTGTGAGCCCTTCCCCGGCGATGATCCGGGCCGCTGTTTCCGCAAGGCGGTCGAGGGGGAGCGACTGCAGGTAGGGGCTTCCGCCGGCCAGGGATACCAGTCCGGGGCGCAACGAGATGTCAAAGACGTCACGCACGGCCGACTGCCTGATGTTCGCGGCACGCTCGGAGAACAGCTCCTCATGGCGGTGGGCCGAGGTGGCCGCCCGCTCGATGGCGTCAATGGCTTCGGCTGGAAGGGACGCGGCTGCGGCGTCGAGTGTCTCGTGGCTCACACGCTCAGGATACAGCCGTGCGTTGCCTGAAAAGCAACACTTGTTGTTCCAGGAATTACTGGGCGCCAGCTCATCCCGTGCCGTTGCCTTCCAGCCGCAGCACCTCTGCCAAGGGTCTCCCGTTCAGGTAGACCTGCGCCCTGACGGCGCCTACGGCGGCCAGCGCCGTCTGGGTGAGCTGGGCTTCCAGCCGCGGAACGTCGCACACGCCGCCCAGGCTCAGTGCCCCTGAAAGGTAGACGGTCACGGTGGTTCCGTCGAAGCTGCCGGACAGGAACTTGAGCCGCGATCCAGCCAGCGCATTGTAGATTTCGCGCCCGGCCGGGATGTCCGATGCCGGAAGGCTGGCGCCGTTGCCTGCCGCCAGAAGGGCATTCATGGCGGCCGGTAACGGATCCTTGCCCGCCGGCCGTGCCTGGTCCACGCCAACCAGGCTGTCATTGCAGCCGAACCGCACTCCGTTGTTGCCGCCGTCGTCCAGCAGCACGAAGTAGGCCGTGACGGTTCCCTGGGCTGCGGGCATCCTTTCCGGGGCGGCCGCGGGGGACGGTGACGCGGAGGGCTGCGGTTCAGCTGACGGTGTTGGGCCCGGCTCCGGCTCCCCGCTGGCCGTGGCGGCGGAACCGGGCCGGCCGGTCTCCGGCTGTCCCGGTGCGGCAGCGGCTTTCGGCCCGGCCGCGGACGGCTGCTGCGGGGATGTCCCGCCTGATGGAGTGCTGGAACCGGAAGGGCCGGCGGCCGCTCCGGCCGGCGGGGGTGCTTGCGGCTGGGGGGCCGGCACGGCGGCGCCCGGAGCCGCCGCGGGGCTCGCCGCGGTACCGTCCCGCGGTGCCGCCGGGAGGCCGTCGCAGGCGGCGAGCCACAGTGGAAGCGCTAGGGCGGCCAGGATGGCCACCCGTGCGCCCCGCCGCGTCACGGTCCGCGCTTCTCTTGGCATGCTGCACCGCAATTCCATCCGGTTTTTCCAGTGGATTAACGTTACGGCGGGGCCCGCCCGCGGAGATGTCCGTGCGGTACCGGTTGGGACAAGAGTTGGTCACGGCGGACCGCGGCGGGGTGGTTGGGGTGGTGGTGGGTCGGGTCGGCGGGGGCCGCCCCGGATACAGCTGCGCCCGGCACGCGAGGTGCGTGCCGGGCGCGGCAGGAACTGCGCGGAGGGTCCGCGCGGGAGGCTAGGCTGCCGGGGCGGTTGCGGCCAGTGCGTCGAAGACGCCCTTGATCTGCTCTACAACCTCGGCGTCGTCCTTGGGGTGGATCTCGGCGAAGCGCACCATGGAGCCGGGGACGGCGAGCTTGACGTCCTCGATGACCTGGGCGCCGGCAATGCCGGCGGCCTTGCGGGCCTCGTCCTGGGCCCAGACCCCGCCGAACTGGCCAAAGGCGGTGCCGACGACGGCGGTGGGCTTGCCGGCGAGGGCGCCGGCGCCGAAGGGGCGGGACAGCCAGTCGATGGCGTTCTTCAGGGGAGCGGGGACGGTGCCGTTGTACTCCGGGGTGACCAGCAGGATGGTGTCGGCTTCGTTGGCGGCGGCGCGCAGGGCGGCGGCGGCGGCGGGAACCTGGCCCTCGACGTCGATGTCTTCGTTGTAGAAGGGGATGTTGCCCAGGCTCTCGTGGATGACAACGTCAACCTGCTCGGGGGCGTTGAGCTGGATGGCCTCGGCCAGCTGCTGGTTGGTGGACCCGGCGCGCAGGCTGCCAACGAGGGTAAGGATGGTGCTCTTCGTCATGGAAACTCCTTGGTAGGGGCCGCGGGAGGGCCGTCGGCCTTGTCAAAGCTGGGGCATGTGATGCCTTCACCAGACTAAACGGACTACGGTCCGTTTATTATTCCCGGGGTCTAAACTTGATCCTGTGACCTCCATCCCACTGCGCCCACAGCCGACTCCGGCAGCGGCCGAACGCAGCGATGCCGCGCGGAACCGGGAGCGCCTGCTACTCGCCGCGAGGGAGCTGATTGCCGACTGCGGCACCGAGGGCCTCACCATGGACCGCCTCGCCGAGCGTGCCGGGGTGGGCAAGGGCACGGTATTCCGCCGCTTCGGCAGCCGGGCAGGCCTGATGCTGACACTGCTCAATGACTCCGAGGCAGATTTCCAGGCGCGGTTCATGTTCGGGCCGCCGCCCCTTGGCCCCGGGGCTCCGGGCCTGGAACGGCTCATCGCCTTCGGTGCTGAGCGCATTGCCTACGTGGTGGAGTTCGGCGACCTGGTGCTCGCCGCCGAGAATGCCTCGCGGGGGCGGTTTGAGGTGCCCGCCGCGGCGCTCTGGCTCCGACATATCGAGGTGCTGCTGCGGGACGAAGGGTTCGACGCCGACCCCTGGCTCATGGCGGGGTCGCTCAGCGCAGCCCTGGACCCCGAGCGACTCCTCGACCTGGTCCGCCGGCACGGCGTTCCGCCGGAGCGGCTGGTGGATTCCTGGCGGGATCTTGTCACACGCGTGGTGAGGGCCGCCTAGATTAGCCCCATGGGCGGGATCAGTCCAGTCAAATCAACTCCACAGAGTTATTCATAACGATCTGATACGGGCGTGTGCTTTTCCGGGCATTGGCGGGCATCTTGCGTTTACGGCTGTGATAGTTTCCTCTGGAATGTGACCCGCAACATAGTCCATCAGGGCCGGCCCGCCAGGGCTGCGGGAGCCAGCTATCCGCTGGCAACGAACTCCGGCGACGCGGCACAACCCCCGCCCAGCCGGGGAAGACGGAAGGACCATCGCGTGATTGTTGTTTTGCCCCGCATTCCGGCACACCGGCGGGCCTGGCTGTGTCCGCCGCAGCAGCACGTGGCGGCGAAGCAAAAGTAGCCGTCCCATGCTCAAGTACCTTGCCAAGCGCGGCATCACGTATGTGGTGATGATCTTCCTGACCACCTCCGCCGGATATTTCCTGGCGGTCAGCTCCCTCAAACCGGCGCTGCTGGAGCAGGAACGCATTCCCCGGCCCACCCCTGAACAGGTGGCCAACTCAATGCGCCTGAAGGGCCTCGACCCGGACATGAGCGCCTGGGACCGCTACGTCCAGTGGCTCACCGGCGTCGTCACCCGCTGGGACTGGGGCAGGAGCCCCAACGGCGCCTTCATCAATGCCGAGTTTGGTGACCGCGTGTGGATTTCCACGCGGCTGTTCCTGGCCTCGATCGTCCTTACCCTCATCATCGGCGTAGCCCTTGGGGTGTATTCGGCAGCCCGGCAGTACAAGTTCCAGGACCGGGTCATCACGTCCTACAGCTACCTCGCCTACATCGTCCCGGCGCCCATCGCCTATTTCCTGGTGCAGCTCGGTGCCATCAACATCAACGAGACGGTGGGGAACCGCATCTTCTTCGTCACCGGCATTTCCACTCCCGGGATGGAGGCCGGCTGGCCCCAAATAGTGGACATGGCGGCCCACTACGCCGTCCCCACCGTGGCCATCACGCTGGTGGGCTGGGGCGCGTACCAGATTGCCCAGCGCCAATACCTGCTGGACAACGTCAACGCCGACTTTGTCCGGACCGCCCGCGCCAAGGGCCTCAGCAGGAACCAGGCCATTGCACGGCACGCCCTCCGGGTGTCCTTCATCCCGGTGGCCCAGAGCATCGCCTTCACCATCCCGGCCATCTTCGCGGGCGGTTTCTTTGCCGAAAAGATCTTCGCCTGGCCCGGCGTCGGTTCCTGGAGCATCGACGCCATTTCCCTCCAGGACGTCAATGCCGCCACCGCCACCCTGGCGTACGGTTCGGTCATCTTCGCCCTGGGTGCCATCCTGGCCGACTTCGCAACCACCCTGGTTGACCCGAGAGTGCGGGTGCAGTAACCATGACCAACCTGAACGCAGTGGACCCCGCAGCCGTGGCGCAGGACGCGCACCTGGAAAGCGCCGACGTCGTCATCGCCAAGTCCACCATCATCTTCCGCCGCTTCATGCGGAACAAAACCGCCGTGGCCGGCCTGGTCATCTTCCTGGCCCTCACTGTTTTCTCCTTCGTGGGAGGCTTCCTCACCACCTGGGACAAAGAAACCATCGACCCCTTCAACATCGGGATGCCGCCATCGGCCGAGCACTACCTGGGCACATCCCAGGCGGGGATCGACCTCTACGCGATGACCGTTGAAGGCACCCGGATCTCCATCCTGATCGGCCTGATCGTCGGCCTGGTCTCCGTCCTGATCGCCGCCGTCTACGGCTGCACCATGGCCTACTTCGGTGGCAAGGTGGACAAGGTGATGCTCTTCGTCCTCGAAGCGCTCATCATGATGCCCGCGCTGCTGGTTGTGGCAGTGGCCACCAGCGGTGGAGGCGCCGGCCTCAAGCGCGACCTTCCGTCCTGGCTGCTGCTGATCATCGTTTTGCTCGTCTTCAGCTGGATGGGCACCGCCAGGCTGATCCGCTCCCTGTCCATGTCCCTGATGCAGCGCGACTTCGTGAAGGCGGCCCAGTACATGGGTGTCCCGCCGCGGCGGATCGTCTGGCGGCACCTGGTCCCCAACATCGGCTCGCTGCTGGTACTGGACATCACCCGCGGCGTCACCGGCGCCATCCTCGCCGAGGTGGCGTTCTCGTTCATCGGCATCGGCATCAAGGTTCCGGACGTCAGCCTGGGCGTCCTGATCGGCGGTGCCACCTCACAGGTACAGACCTTCCCGTGGATGTTTTGGGTGCCGCTGACGGTGATGTTCCTGCTCACCGGCTCCCTGGCCATGATGAACGACGGCCTGCGGGACGCGTTCGACCCAAGTTCCAGTTCCACGGGCAAGGCCCGAAAGGCCAGGAAAATCCGGGCGGAGAAGAGCAAATGAGCAGCGAAACCACTACCGGGTCCGGCACCACGGCGTCGGTCAACTCCACCGCCGACGCCGTCGAGCGGCTGCACATAGCGGGGCTCCACGCACCCACTGACGCTGTGCTGTCCGTGCGCGACCTCAACGTCCGGTTCAACTCCGAGAACGGCGTGGTCCACGCCGTGCGTGGAGTGGACTTCGACCTGCTGCCGGGCAAAACCCTGGGCATCGTGGGCGAATCGGGCTCCGGGAAGTCCGTGACATCGCTGGCCATCATGGGCCTGCTGCCGGAGACCGCAGAGGTCACCGGTTCGGTCCGGCTCAACGGCCGCGAACTGCTGGGGCTCAGCGACAAAGCCATGTGCGAATACCGCGGCAACGAACTGGCCATGGTGTTCCAGGACCCGCTGTCCTCGCTCACGCCCGTCTACACCGTGGGCACCCAGATCATCGAAGCGCTGACCATCCACAACCCCACCATGAGCAAGCAGGCCAAAGAAGCCCGCGCCGTCGAGCTCCTGGCCATGGTGGGAATCCCCAGCCCGAAGGACCGGCTGAAGGCCTTCCCTCACGAATTCTCGGGCGGCATGCGCCAGCGCGTAATGATCGCCATCGCCATTGCCAACAACCCCCGGGTCCTCATTGCGGATGAGCCGACGACGGCCCTGGACGTCACCATCCAGGCCCAGGTCCTCGAGGTGCTGCACACCGCGCAGGAGGAAACCGGCGCCGCCGTCGTGATGATCACGCACGACCTTGGCGTGGTGGCGGGCATGGCCGACGACATCATGGTGATGTACGCCGGAAAGCCCGTGGAAACCGGCGCGGTGGACGACATCTACTACAACCCGCGGATGCCGTACACGCTGGGCCTGCTTGGAGCCGTTCCGCGCGTGGACATCTCCGAAAAATCATCTCTGGTACCCATCGACGGCATACCGCCAAACCTCCTGCACACCCCCACGGGATGCTCCTTCGCACCGCGCTGTCCGCTGGCCACCGATGCCTGCCTCGACGGGGAACCTGCACTGGCACCGGTGTCCGGCCGCACCCTGCACCACGCCGCCTGCATCAAGTCGGCGGCCCTCGGCGGTGACGTGGACGTCCACGACATCTTCGCCGCCCCGCCGGTGCCTGTTTCACGCTTCGACGCCATCCCGCGGGAGGACCGCTCCACCGTCCTCCAGCTCAAGGACGTGCGCAAGCACTTCCCGCTGACCAAGGGCGCGCTGATGAAGCGGCGCATCGGCACGGTCAAGGCCGTGGACGGGCTGAGTTTTGATGTCCGCGAGGGGGAGTGCTTCTCCATAGTGGGCGAGTCCGGCTCCGGGAAAACCACCACCCTGCTGGAAATCATGGAGTTCCACAAGGACCAGGACGGCGAGGTGGTGATCGGCGGCATCAGCAATAAGCAGGCCGCCGACACCAAAACCAAGAACGCCATGCGGCGCGAACTGCAGATGGTGTTCCAGGACCCCACCGGCGCCCTGGACCCGCGGTTCACCGTCTACGAGGTCCTCGCGGAACCGCTGCAGAACGCCGGCATGGACCGCCAAGCCATCCGGAAACGGATCATGGAGCTGATGAAGCTCGTGGGCCTGCAGCCGGACCACGTGAACCGGTTCCCCAACCAGTTTTCCGGCGGCCAGCGCCAGCGCATCGGCATCGCCCGCGCGCTCGCGGTCAACCCCAAGCTCGTGGTCCTGGACGAGCCGGTCTCAGCACTGGACGTGTCGGTGCAGGCAGGGGTCATCAACCTCCTGGACAAGCTCCGCGCGGAACTGGGCCTGAGCTACCTGCTGGTGGCCCACGACCTCTCCGTTGTCCGGCACATTTCCAACCGAGTGGCGGTGATGTACCTGGGCAAGATCGTGGAGATCGGCGAGGTGGACCGTGTGTTCGACAACCCGCGCCACCCGTACACCCGCGCCCTGCTCTCCGCCATCCCGGTGCCGGACCCGCACGTGGAACGCACCCGGGAACGCATCATCCTCAAGGGCGACCTCCCGTCGCCCCTGGATGCCCCCAAGGGCTGCAACTTCGCCACCCGCTGCCCCGTGTTTGCCGCCCTGCCTGCCACAAAGCAGGAAAAGTGCCTCACCCTGGAACCGCCGCTGGAAGCCGTTGCCCCGTCGCCGGCGGCCCAGGCGCTGGAACCCGCGGCGCCGGCACCGGATCAGCGCTTCGCCTGCTTCTTCCCGGACGGGGAACTGGACGAAGACATGCTGGTGACCCACGACCAGGCGGAACACCATGCACCCTAGATTTAGCCGACCCACCCGCACCATTCGCATCAATGAAGGGAAAACCATGAGGAATCTGAACAGGATCGGCGGAGCTGCAGCCATTGCTGCGGCTCTGGCGCTGACCGCCTGCGGCAGTGGCGGCTCCACGGGGCCGGAGACAGCCAAGGGGCAGGAGGCAGGCAGCGACCTGTCCAAGCTGATCAGCATCAACGAGAAGCCGGCAGCCGATCTTGAGCAGGGCGGCAAGGTCACCCTTCCGCTGGGCAACATCGGCCCGGACTTCAACGGCTTCTCCAACAACGGCAACAGCGCGGACAACTCCGCCCTGCAGGTCCCCATCAACCCGGTCGCCATGAACAGCGGCGGCATGGGTGGCTGCTGGAAGGTCGACTTCACCGGAAAGGTCACGCCCAACACGGACTTCTGCGAGTCCGTGGACAGCGAGGTCAAGGACGGCAAACAGACCATCACCATCAAGGTCAATGACAAGGCCACGTACAACGACGGCACCCCCATCGATGTGAAGGCGTTCAAGAACACCTGGAACATCCTCAAGAGCCCGGACAACGGCTACGACATCGTCAGCTCCGGCGCCTACCAGTTCGTCGAGTCGGTCGAGGCCGGCAGCAGCGACAAGGAAGTCATCGTCAAGACCACGCAGCCGGTCTACCCGGTTGACTCGCTCTTCTTCGGCCTGATCCACCCGGCCGTGAACAGCCCGGAGGTGTTCAACGAAGGCTTCAACGGCAACATGCACGCCGAGTGGATGGCCGGCCCGTTCAAGCTGGACCAGTACGATCCTGCGGCGAAGACCGTCACCATGGTCCCCAACGACAAGTGGTGGGGCAAGAAGCCGGTCCTGGCCAACGTCACCTTCCGCCAGCTTGAGACCAGCGCCCAGATCGCTGCCTTCAAGAATGGCGAAATCGATGCGATGTCCGCCAACACCATTGCCCTTTACAAGCAGCTGGAAGGCACCAAGGACTCCGATGTCCGCCGCGGCCAGCGCCTCTTCGCCGGCGGCATGAACATCAATGCCCAGAAGATCACTGATGTCGCCGTCCGCGAAGCCATCTTCGCCGCCGTCGACCGCGAAGCGCTCCGCAAGGTCCGCTTCAACGGCCTGAACTGGGAAGAGCCCAGCTCCGGTTCCATGATGCTCCTGCCGTTCTCGGAGTACTACCAGGACAACTACCCGGTGAAGGAAACCGGTCCGGACGCTGCCAAGAAGGTTCTGACGGATGCCGGCTACACGGCCAACGCCAGCGGCGTCATGGAGAAGGACGGCAAACCTGCCGCTTTCAAGATCAGCAACTTCGGTGACGATCCCACCACCCTCGCCTTCACGCAGACCCTGCAGAAGCAGCTCCAGGCTGGCGGCATGGACGTCGGAATCGACCAGCGCGCATCCGCGGACTTCGGCAAGGTCATTGGCGGCCGCGACTTCGACATGAGCGTCTCGGGCTACACCGTTGGCCCGGACGCCACCGACGCAGTGAAGCAGTACTACGACTCCAAGACCAACGAGAACCAGCTGGGCGACGCCGAGCTGGACAAGAAGATCGCCGACCTCGCCTCCATCGAGGACAACGCCGAGCGCAACAAGGCGGCCATGGAGGTCGAAAAGGAGCACATGGCGAAGTACTTCTCCATGGGCGTGGTCATGAACGGCCCGCAGATCTCCTTCGTCCGCACGGGACTGGCCAACTACGGCCCGTCGCTGTTCCAGAGCCTGTCGCAGGTTCCGGACTGGACCACCCTCGGCTGGGAAAAGAAGTAACACTTTCCAGGCGCTTTCCCGCATCCTGCGGATAGCGCGCCAGCGCCCTCCCACTGTTCGTCCGCTTCGGCGGCGGACAGTGGGAGGGCTTTTGGTTTAAAAGGTGCAGGAGGGCGCTCCGGAGTAGCGTTGGTTGCATGACCGGAACTGAAGCTGAGCCACGCACCATCCGTACCGCCGTCGTCGGCTTTGGGCTCTCCGGCAGCGTCTTCCACGCGCCCCTGCTGGACGCAGACAGCAGGTATTCGCTGGACATCGTGGCCACCTCCAACGAAGACCGGCAGGCGGCGGCGACGGGCCGCTACCCGGGTGTGCGGACCGTGCCGGACGGACGCGCCGTCTTCGAGCGGGCAGACAGCCTGGACCTCGTAGTGCTGGGCACGCCGCCAGCAACCCACTATCCACTGGCTAAGGCGGCCCTGGAGGCCGGGCTGGACGTGGTGGTGGACAAACCGTTCGTCATCTCCTCCAGCGAAGGGGAGGAGCTGGTCTCGCTGGCCCGGGAGCTCGGCAGGACCCTGACGGTATTCCACAACCGGCGCTGGGACGGCGACTACCTGACCCTGCAAAAGCTGCTGGCGGCCGAGGCACTGGGCACGGTGCTTCGCTTCGAGTCCCGCTTTGAGCGGTGGACGCCGTCGATCGCCAAGGCCTGGAAGGCCAGGGCAACAGCGTCCGACGGCGGCGGCGCACTTTTCGACCTCGGCAGCCACCTGATCGACCAGGCACTGCAGCTCTTCGGCCCGGCCGACGTAGCCCATGCCGAGCTGCATGCGCGCCGCTCCGACGAGCGGGCCGACGACGACGTGTTCCTGGTACTCCGCCACCACTCGGGGGTGCTCAGCCACCTCAGCATGAACATGCTGTGTGCGCAGCAGTCCCCGCGGTTCCGCGTCCTTGGCTCCGTGGGCGGCTTCACCAAGCACGGCGTGGACCCGCAGGAACCGTTCATCGTGGCCGGCGGTAGCCCCCTGGACCAGGAATACGGCGTGGAGGCACCCGATTGGGCGGGCCTCCTGGGCCGCGACGGCCACCTGGACCGGCTCCCCACCGAACGGGGCAACTACCCCGAGTTCTACCGCCTCCTGGCAGACAAGATCCTCGACGGAGGGACAGAGTCACCCCTGCCCCTCCCGGTAAACCCACAGGACGCGGTTGACGTCTTAAAAATTATAGAAAAAGCGCGGGAACTCGCCTCGTAAGTGCCCGAAAAAGCCGAACGCCGAACGACAGGCATCCGGCAGCGTGCTCCCCACCAGCACCCTAACCTCGCAAGCTCGGCCAGGGAACCCTGCTGGCGTGGGCCCAAGCGACGAAGGAGCAGCACGCAGAGGATGTCTGTCGTCCGGCGCAGCAGGACGACCTGTGAAGGGGCCTAGGCCGAAACGAGCTCGTGCCAGTCGGAAACCAGAGGCAGGTTGTGTGCCTCGGACACGGAGTGGTGAGCCACGTGGCCGGCGGCGATGTTGAGGCCGGCGGCGAGGGCAGGATCGCGGTCGAAGGCGGCCTTGACTCCCAGGTTGGCGAGGGACACGGCGTAGCGCAGGGTGACGTTGGTCAGGGCGTACGTGGAGGTGTTCGGCACCGCACCCGGCATGTTGGCCACGCAGTAGAAGATGGTGTTGTGCACCTTGTAGGTGGGTTCCTGGTGCGTGGTGGGGTGGGTGTCCTCGAAGCAGCCGCCCTGGTCCACGGCGATGTCCACCAGTACCGAACCGGGCTTCATGCGGGCCACGAGGTCGTTGGTGACCAGCTTGGGGGCCTTGGCACCGGGGATCAGGACGGAGCCGATCACCAGGTCTGCGTCTACTACGGACTTTTCGATTTCGTAGGCGTTGGATGCCACGGTCTTCAGCCGGCCCTGGTACTGGGCGTCCAGTTCGCGGAGGCGGTTGATGTTGATATCCAGGATGGTGACGTCGGCGCCCAGGCCCAGGGCCATGGCGGCGGCGTTGGTGCCGGCTACACCTGCGCCGAGGACAACAACTTTGGCGGGGCGGACGCCGGGAACGCCGCCCAGCAGGACGCCCTTGCCGCCGGCCGGGGCCATCAGGGAGGACGCGCCCACCTGGACGGACAGCCGGCCGGCAACCTCGGACATGGGGGCGAGCAGAGGGAGGGTGCGGCCCTCCTGGACGGTCTCGTAGGCGATGGCGGTAACGCCGGAGTTGATCAGTTCCTGGGTCAGTTCGGGCTCGGCGGCCAGGTGCAGGTACGTGAAGAGGATCAGGCCCTTGCGGAACCGGTGGTACTCGGCCTTGACGGGCTCCTTGACCTTCATGACCATGTCCGCGCGGGACCAGACGTCATCGGCTTCGGTGACGATCTCTGCGCCGGCAATGGCGTATTCCTCATCGGTGATGCCGGAGCCCAGGCCCGCGCCGCGCTCCACCAGCACCGAATGGCCGTGGGTGCGGAATTCGTGCACGCCGGCGGCGGTGATGGCGACGCGGAACTCGTTGTTCTTGATTTCTTTCGGGACACCGATGATCATCGTGGGCTCCAGGTTCTCGGCGGATAAGCCGGAAAGTACGGAAGGATTTCGTGTTTCCACGATAAATCCGCTGTGAGCCAGCCGACACTGGCCGCGGCTGGGATCATCGGCGGAATCCCCGGAATTCCGCGGATTTTGGCTGGCTGCGGTAGACATATGTCGAGGGCGGAAGCGTCAGGTGTCGCCTGTTGTCCGTTCGTGCCCACAGGCTGCCGGGCAGTAATGTTGGCGCATGCAGCAGCAGGGTGTGGAACAGCTCGTGGAACAGGTGGCGCAGAAGCTGGGCCGCGGCCTTTCGCTGGAGGACCTGGACGGCCTGCTCCTCGCCTACAGCTCCAACCAGTCCCATGCGGACCGTGTGCGCGTGAACTTCCTGCTCAGCAAGAAGGTGCCGGCGGACGTGAGCGCCTGGCAGCTCTCGCAGGGCATCGCCACTGCCGTGCGGCCCGTGGTGGTGCCTGCCAATCCGGACCTGGGCATGCTGGGCCGCGTCTGTGTCCCGCTGATGGTGCGCGGCTTCCGCGTGGGTTATCTCTGGGTGCAGCAGGACTCGGCGGAGGAGAGCCCGACGGCGATCCTCACCCAGTTGCCGGCGGTGAACCATGAGCTGGAGCTGCTGTCCGGGCTGCTGCTTGACTCCAATACTGCCGAGTCCGAGTTCCGGCGCAGCCGTGAACGTGAGTTCCTGTCCGCCTGCGCCGGCGAACCGAACGCCGTGGCCGCAGTTGCCGGCTGGAAGGAAGTCCAGGGCCGGGGGCCGTGGCAGATGGTCACCGTGCTGGACGCCGACGGCTGGGCCAGCGGTCCGGACCCCATCGCATCCACCCTGATCCACCGGTCCACCGCGCTGCAGGCCACCGTGGGCGTGGACGCGGCACTGTTCAGCGCCGGTACGGAGACCCACTCGGTGGTGCTGTTCCGTGAGCTGTCCGGCCGGGCCAACCATGCGCAGGTGCTGGTGCACTACCAGTTGGAGCTGGCCAAGCGGTCCGGAAGGCCGGTGCACCGCATCATCCTTGGGATCAGCGAAGGGTTCACCCGCACCCGCCAGCTGGGCGAGGCATACCGGCAGTCGAAACTCGCGGCCCAGGCAGCCGCCGTCGACCCCCAACTGGGTGAGCTGGTGGACTGCCGGGCCACCGGCGTGTACCAGCTGCTGGCATCCGCCGGGGGCGGGGTGGGGGCCTGGGCCGATTCGGGATCCGTGTACTTCCGGATGCTCGAAGACCATGACCGGAACGGCGAACTCATTCCGGTGCTGGAACTCCTCTACGACAACGACGGTTCCGTCCAGGACGTGGCCACGAAGCTCCATCTGCACCGGAGCAGCATCTACAACCGGCTGGGCAGGATACGCCAGCTGCTGGGCGTGGACCCGTTAAAGGGCTTGCCCCGCCTGGAGCTTCACGCCGCCCTGAAGATGCGCCGGTGGGCTGCCCGGCCGAGGATCTAGCGGCGGGCCCGCCCGGATGTCGCGGTTACAAAGGACTTGATGGCCTCGGCCACCTGCTGCGGCCGGAGGTGCTGGGCCACATGTCCGGCGCCCGGGATTTCCGTAAAGTGCCCGTGCCGGGCCGTGGCAGCCAAACGCCGGGACCACTCCGGGCCGGCAACCTGGTCCTTGCCGCCGCGCAGCACCAGGACGGGCAGGTCGATTCCCGCCAGCCGTTCCTCGGTGGAATAGTTCATCATGACGGGCAATTCGGTGAAGTACCAGCGCGGGCCGCAGCGGAAATAATCGCTGAGAACGGCCCAGTTGGACGACGCACTTTCCCGCAGGAGGGCGTCCAGGAACAGGGCGACACTTTGGCGGGTGACCGTCCGGTGCCGTTCATCAACCACGGGGCCCATCAGCACCAGCTGCCGCACCCGGTCCGGCGCGTGGCGGGTCGCCTCGATGGTGAACTGAGCACCCATCGAATGGCCCACCAGGATATAGGATTCGATGCCGCTGGACGCCAGGGTTTCGCCGATAAAAGCGCCGTATTCCTCCGCGGACACCTGCTGACCGGGACGGGGCGTGCCGCCGAACCCGGGCAGGTCCAGCGAATACGTGGGGGCGGAGGCTGCCAGCAGCTGGTGCAGCCGCCGAAGGTAGCGGTGCGAGACGCCGATTCCGTGGACCAGCACGTACGCCGGCTCCGCATCGCCCGGTACTGCGCCGGGCGATGGCGGCGGCGTGCCGTCCGTCCAGAAGATCCGGCCGGACAGGCCGCGTGCTTCAACCGCCGAGGACCGCAGGGGGACCGTCATCGCGGCCCCGCGCCGCCGTCGGAAACACCTGACGCGCCGGAACCGCCGGCGCTGCCTGCAGCCACGCTGTCCGGCGCCGAGCCGTCCGAACCCGCACTGTTCGTTCCGGCGGCATTTGTGCCGCCGTCCACCGCGGCCTCGCGTTCCTTCCGCCGCTGGGTCTCCAGCCAGGCCAGGATGGCGCTCTGCCGGATCCGCCGGTGGGTGCCCCGGTATTCCACCGGGATTTCGCCGCGGTCCGTCATGTTGCGCAGGTACGTGTGGGAAATGCCGGCCAGTTCGGCGGCCCGCGAGGTGGTCAGCATCTCCTCGACGCTGCTCACGGTCACCGCCTCCCCGCGGCTGAGCCGTGCCAGGAGGTCCACGACGGCGTCCCTCGCCTGGGCGGGCAGCCGGTGGACAGTGCCGTCCACGAATACGGTGATGTCGTTGCTGTCCAGGAGAGCGCGGGCGAGGCCGCCGGCATCATCGGCGGGCAATCCGGCTGTTACGCGGGGGGCTATCAGTGCCATAGAGGAAGCCTAACCCTCCCGTCAGACGGTTCCCTGCGGTCACGATGGACGCACACGTCCACTATGAGCGGAACTTTCGAAAAGGGCAGTGCGGGTGCAAATAAAAGAGACCGTTGACACGGAGTTAGTAACGCGCGTAACCTCAATCACACGATTCAAGTAACGCGCGTTACCCACAAGGTCTCCGCGCTACAGGGAACACCTCACCACGCAGAGCTGGCACAGCCCAGTCGACGAAGACCCGGAGCATTCAATGGCGAAAAGCACCACACCTCCCCAAGCCGCCTCCGTGCGGCAGCGGGGCGTCACCATGAATGATGTCGCCAAGCATGCCGGCGTTTCCCGGACCGCAGTTTCGTTCGTCCTGAGCAACCGCGAAAACGCCAGCATCTCCGAGGAGACCCGCATCCGGATCAACGAGGCCGTCCAGGAGCTCGGCTACCGGCCCAACGCCGGCGCCCGTGCCCTGGCATCCCAGCGCAGTGGCTGGTACGGCATTGTCACCGAGATCGTCACGGCCCCTTTCGCCGTTGACATCATCAAAGGTGCCCAGGACCAGGCCTGGCTTGACCACCGGTTCCTGCTCATCGCGCCCTCCGACCAGGCCGATGCCGTAGGACCCAACCAGGGCCTGGAAGATGCTGCAACGGAAAAGCTGTTGGAGCAGCGCGTGGAAGGACTGCTGTACGCGGCCACCTTCCACCGGGGCGTCCACGTTCCGGAGAGCGCCAATGAAGTACCCACTGTCCTGATCAACTGCTTCGACGCTGACGGAAAGCTGCCTTCGATCGTCCCTGACGAGCGCGCGGGTGGCCGGGTCGCCGTCGAACGTTTGCTCCAGGCCGGCCACACCCGGATAGGCGTCATCAACCTTGACCCGGTTATCCCTGCTGCAGTGGGGCGGTTGGAAGGTGCACGCGAAGCACTGGCCAACGCCGGACTGGACCTGGATCCGGAACTGGTGGTGTCCGGCTACGCGACGGCCGACGGCGGCTACGAGGCTGCCGGCCAAATCCTGGACAGGTACGAGGGGGCGCGCAGGCCAACCGCCTTGTTCTGCCTCAATGACCGAATGGCGATGGGCGCCTATGACGCCATCAAGGAACGGGGCCTGACCATCCCCGGAGACATCGCCGTAATCGGCTTCGACAACCAGGAACTGATTGCGGCCTACCTGCGGCCCAAACTGACCACCGTTGCGTTGCCGTTCGAAAAAATGGGCGCCCTGGGAGTCCAGACGCTCGCCGCCCTTACAGCAGGACAGCCGATCATTGCCGACCAGCAACTGGTCGACTGTCCGCTGCTAGAACGCTCTTCGGTCTGACCGCGAAATCAACTTCCGAAGAGCAAAACCCCTAACCCACCCTTCACCTCGCTGATGAAGACAGGAAAGAGATAACCATCATGACACAACCCCGATTCTTCCGGGCTGCCCGGATCACGGCCGCGGGCCTGGCCGTGGGAGCGATGCTGCTGACCGGCTGCGCCGCCAACGTCAACAACACAAACAGCAACGACGCCGGCTCCAACTCGAGTGCGCTGCTGACCATCCCGCGTGAGGACATGGGCACGTTCGTGCAGAACTTCAACCCGTTTGCCCCCACCGTGAACCCCATGGTCCAGCAGGCGATTTACGAATCGCTCCTGATCTTCAACCCGGCCAACGGGGACACGGTGCCGTGGCTCGCCACCGAATGGAAGGCCGCCGACGACGGCAAGTCCGCCACCTTCACCCTGCGCGACGGCGTGAAGTGGTCCGACGGGCAGCCGCTGGTTGCCGACGACGTGGCCTACACCTTCGAGCTGCAGAAGAAGATCAAGGGCGGCTTTGAGTACCTCGACGGCGTCACCGCCGAAGGCAACAAGGTCACCTTCAATTTCAACAAGCCATGGTCCCCGGCGCTGTACGACGTCGGCCAGCTCACCATCCTGCCCAAGCACATCTGGTCCACACTCGCCGACCCTGAAAAGGAAGCGAACGCCAAGCCCGTCGGAACCGGGCCCTACACCGAAGTGGACAGCTTCCAGGCCCAGTCCTTCGTGCTGAAGAAGAACCCCAACTACTGGCAGCCGGAGAAACAGAAGATCGCCGGTATCAAGATGCTCGCCTTCGCCGGTAACGACGGTGCCAACCTCGCGGCGGCCAACGGCGACGCGGACTGGGCGCCGCAGTACATCCCGAATATCGAAAAAACGTTCGTCTCTAAGGACAAGGACCACCGCCAGTACTGGTTCCCGCCCACCGGGGCCATGATCAACTGGCAGCTCAACACCACCAAGGCGCCATTCAACGATGTTGACGTCCGCAAGGCACTGAGCATGGCCGTTGACCGTGACCAGGTCACCAAGATCGGCATGAGCGGCTACGCCCAGCCGGCTGACTGCACAGGCCTGTCCGGCAACTACGAAACCTGGAAGAACAGCGCCGTCAAGGACAACTGCACCTGGACCAACCACGACGTGCAGAAGGCCAACGAGCTCCTGGACAAGGCCGGCTACGCCAAGGGCGCGGACGGCAAACGCACCCTCAAGGACGGATCCCTGTTCGAGTTCAAGATCTCCGTGGGAGCCTCTTCCTCCGACTGGCTGTCCGTAGCCAACGTGATCGCCCAGAACCTGGCCGAGGTGGGCGTAACCGCCAAGGTGGAGTCGCCTGACTGGGCCGCCGTGGTGGCCAGCTACGAAACCGGAACGTTCGACTCCGGCATCGTCTGGAGCGCCAACGACCCCAGCCCGTACAAGTACTTCAATACCGCCATGGGCTCGGCAACCGTGAAGCCGGTGGGCACCAAGACGTTCGACAACTACCACCGCTTCGGCGACACGAAGGCCGACGCCCTGCTGGCCCAGTTCGCCGCGGAATCGGACCAGTCCAAGCAGAAGGACATCGCCAACAAGCTCCAGGAGGAGTACAGCGACGCCGCGCCGCTGGTGCCGCTCTTCTCCGGCCCGGAATGGGGTGCCTTCAATGACACCCGTTTCACCGGGTGGCCCACCCAGGACAACCCCTACGCCACCCTCTCGGTCCGCGCACCCACCACGGTGCTGGTGCTGACCTCGCTGGAACCGCGCAAGTAAATTCCTCAGCTGGCCGCCGGAATCTCCGGCGGCCAGCCTCCCAAAACTTTCACCACTCCCGAATTGGAGGGAACCCGTGCGCTTCATCCTGCGCCGGCTGGGTTTCTACCTGGTCGCCTTCTGGGCATCCATCACCCTGAATTTCCTGCTCCCGCGCTTCATGCCGGGGGACCCCGTTTCCCGCATGTTCGCCCGCTCCCAGGACAGAATGCAGCCCGAACAGATCGAGGCGCTGCGCAAGCTGCTCGGAGTGGACGACCGGCCGCTGTGGGATCAGTACGCCGGCTACCTCCAGAACGTCTTCACCGGCCAGATGGGCGTCTCCATCTCGCGCTTCCCGGCCCCTGTCACCGAGGTCATCTCGTCCCAGATCGGCTGGACCCTCCTGCTGGGCGGAACCGCCCTGGTGATTGCCGCCGTCGTGGGTAACCTGCTGGGCATCGTGGCCGCGTGGCGGCGCGGCGGCGCGATCGACTCCGCCCTGCCGCCGGTACTCGTGTTCATCGGGTCGTTCCCCTACTTCTGGCTCGCGATGGGCGCCCTCTACCTGTTCGGCGTGGTGCTGGGCTGGTTCCCCATCCGGCACGCGTTCACCGCCGGATTGGAACCGGGCCTCACCTGGGAGTTCATCGGCGACGTCGGCGCGCACCTGGTGCTCCCGGCGCTGACCATTGTGCTGGTGTCCATCGGCGGCTGGATGCTGGGCATGCGGAACACCATGATCGCCACCAACTCGGAGGACTACATCACCATGGCCGAAGCCAAGGGACTGCGCCCGGGCCGCATCATGCTCCGGTACGCGGCCCGCAACGCCATGCTGCCGTCCGTGACCAGCTTCGGCATGGGCCTGGGCTTCGTGGTGGGAGGGGCGCTGCTCACCGAGGTGGTGTTCGCCTACCCCGGCGTGGGCTACCAACTCCTCAACGCCGTCCAGGGCCTGGACTACCCCCTCATGCAGGGCCTGTTCCTGACCATCACCGCCGCCGTGCTGCTGGCGAACTTCCTGGTGGACATCCTGTACGTCCGCCTCGACCCGCGCGTGCGCAGCAACTGACCGGCCGCAGAAAAAGGACCCCACCATGGCAACCGCAATCCTCCAGCAACCCGCCACCACGGCCGGCCAAACCCCCGCCGCTAAACCCAAAACCAAACCAAACCGCAGCTTCATCCACGGGCTGGCCACCAACAAGAAGGCCCTGGTGGGCATGGCCATAATGACCGTCTTCATCGGGCTGGCCCTGCTGGCCCCCGTGCTGTTCCCCGGCGACCCGTCCAGGATTACCGCGATGGCGTCCCTGGAACCGGATGCTGACCACTGGCTGGGCACCACGGCGAAGGGGCAGGACGTGCTGGCATTGACCGTGCACGGCGCCCGGAGTTCGCTGCTGGTGGGCCTCACGGTGGGCTTCGCCTCCACGTTCATCGGCATCCTGGTGGGCCTGGCCTCGGCCTACTTCGGCCGGTTCATCGATGAAGCGCTGTCCCTGGTGACCAACGTCTTCCTCCTCCTTCCCGGGCTGCCGCTGCTCGTCATCCTCGCCGCGTTCCTCCCGCCGGGCCTGGGAACGGTGATCCTGGTGCTCATCGTCACCGGCTGGGCAGGATCGGCCCGCGTCCTCCGCAGCCAGGCACTGTCCATCCGCTCCAAGGACTTCGTGGCCGCGGCGGTGGTGTCCGGCGAACGGGCGGGCCGGATCATGTTCCGGGAAATCCTGCCCAACATGGCCTCGATCGTGATGGGCACGCTGCTGGCCTGCGTGATCTACGGAATCGGCGCCCAGGCGGGGCTGGAGTTCCTGGGACTGGGCGATGTCAGCACCGTCTCGTGGGGCAACAACCTCTTCTGGGCCGGCAATGAGGGCGCGCTGCTCACCGGAAGCTGGTGGGTCTTCGTACCGTCGGGCGTGTGCATCGCCTTGGTGGCCTTCGCCTTGGCCCTCATCAACTACGCCGTGGACGAGGTCACCAACCCCCGCCTGCGGAAAATCAAGACCTCCGGGCCCGCCACGGCCGAAACCCCGGCACCTGTCGAAAGGAGCGCCGCCAAATGACTGTCTCCCAAACCTCCTTCGGATCCCATGAACCCGTCCTAGACGTTCAGGACCTCACCGTGAAGTACATCGGCGATACCCGCTCCACCACCGCCGTGGACCGTGTTTCCTTCAGCATCGGCACCGGCGAGGTCTTCGGCCTGGCGGGGGAATCGGGCTGCGGCAAGTCCACCATCGCCAACTCGATCATGCGCCTGCTCAAGGACCCCGCGAAGATCGCCGGCGGCAGCATCTCCTTCGGCGGCAGGGATGTCCTGGCCATGAGCCCGGAGGAGCTGCGGCGCTTCCGCTGGCAGGACGTGGCCATGGTGTTCCAGTCGGCCATGAATTCGCTCAACCCGGTGCTGACCATCGGCGAGCAGATCGTGGACATCTTCACCACCCATGCCGGGCTGTCCCGCAGGGAATCGCTGCGGCGGGCGGGGGAGCTGCTGGAGCTGGTCCGGATCGACCCCGCGCGGCTGAAGTCGTACCCGCACCAGCTCTCCGGCGGAATGCGGCAGCGTGCGGTTATCGCCATGGCCGTGGCGCTCAAGCCTTCCCTCCTGATCCTGGATGAGCCCACCACCGCCCTGGACGTGGTGGTGCAGCAGGAAATCATGGCCCAGATCAAGGAACTCCAGCGCGAGCTCGGCTTCTCCGTCCTGTTCATCACGCACGACATGTCCCTCATGGTGGAACTGTCCCACCGCATGGCTGTGATGTACGGCGGGCGCATCGTCGAAACCGCCAGGGCCCACGACGTCTACGCGGATCCCCGCCACCCCTACACGCAGGCGCTCATGGGCGCGTTTCCGCCGCTCACCGGCCCGCGGGTGCCGCTCTCCGGATTGCCCGACGGCGTGAAGTTCCGGAATATCCCCGACCTCGCCGAGGTGGCGCCCGGCCACCTCGTGGCGCCGTTCGGTGCCGACGACCTGTCCATCGCGCACGGCGCCCACGCCGCCGATCACGCGGCCGAGACGCTGCAAGGAGCTGTCCGATGAGCCATTCAATGCTTTCCACCACCGGTGCTGGCCCCTCCAGCTCAGGCACCGCCCGGACGGACACCCCCGCCCTGGAGGTCCGCGGCCTGGGCAAGTCGTTCCCCATCGGCGGGCTGTTCTCCAGGGACTCAGTCCGCGCCCTGCACGGCGTGGACCTGGCCATCGGCCGCGGTGAAATCGTTGCGCTGGTGGGCGAATCCGGTTCCGGCAAGAGCACCCTGGCCCGCTGTGTTGCCCGGCTGGAACGGCCCAGCGAGGGTTCAATCCTGCTGGACGGCGCCGACGTCCTCAAGCGGGACCGCTTCCAGGCCTCGCGGGCGTTCCGCTCCCAGCTGCAGATGGTGTTCCAGGATCCCTTCGGGTCGCTGAACCCGGCACACAGGATCGGCCATTTCCTGCGGCGTTCCCTGGCGATCCACGGGAAGGGCGGACGTTCCGAAACGGAAACCCAGGCCCGCCTCGAACAGCTCATGGACACCGTGGGTCTGCAGACGGACATGCTGGATTCCTACCCGCATGAACTCTCCGGCGGCCAGCGCCAGCGCGTCGCTATCGCCCGGGCGCTCGCCGTGGAACCGCAGGTGATCCTCGCCGACGAACCAACCTCCATGCTGGATGTCTCCGTCCGGATCGGCGTACTCAACCTGATGCGCAGGCTCCGGGACGAGCAGGGCATCTCGATGCTCTACATCACCCACGACCTCGCCTCGGCCCGCTACCTCGCGGACCGCACGGCCGTGATGTTCGCCGGCGAACTTGTGGAGGAGGGCGAGTCGCTGGACCTGCTGGCCAATCCGGCCCACCCCTACACGCAGCTCCTGGTCTCCGCCGTTCCGGATCCGGGCCGTGCCGGTTCCTACGATCCCGTCCGGCGGGCCGAACTTCGGCAGGCCGTCATGGCCTCTACCAGCTGCGCCTTCGACGGCGACCCGGACCAGCCCTGCTCCGCCGACCAGCCCGTCCGGCACCAGGTGGGCGAGCCCGGCAACCGGCACTGGGTCCGCTGCCACCTCTACCGCCCGCGTGCAGCCGCCGGCGGCCACGCGCTCGCTGCAGACCCGGCAGCCGGCAACTCCGCACTCGCGGGCACCTCCGCAGACGCCGGCCCTCCGGCGTCGTCCCGTCCCCGGAAGGCTTCGGCATGACTGAACTGACCCACCCGCTGGCCACCGTCCCGCGCGGTGAGCTGGTTGCCCGCGCGGAATCTGATCCGCTGCGGCCCCGTTTCCATTTCGTCTCTCCCGCCGGCTGGCTTAACGATCCCAACGGCGTGGCCCAGTGGAACGGCATCTACCACCTCTTCTACCAGTACAACCCCGAGGGCGCCTTCCACCACCGCATCCAGTGGGGCCACGCCACCAGCACGGACCTCGTCACCTGGACGGACCTGCCGGTGGCCCTGGAACCCTCCGCAGGTCCGGATGCCGACGGATGCTGGTCAGGCGTGCTGGTCAACGACGCCGGCACGCCCACCCTGGTCTACTCGGGCAGGCTGGGGGAGCGCGAACTTCCCTGCGTCGCCGTGGGCTCACCGGACCTGTCCACCTGGACTAAGGCCCCGGAGAATCCCGTCATCGCAGCCCCGCCGGCCGGCGTGGACATCACCGCCTACCGTGACCACTGCGTGTGGCGCGAAGGCAGCAGGTGGCGTCAGCTGGTGGGCTCGGGCGTCCGCGGCCGCGGCGGAACGGCGTTCCTGTACGAGTCGGCGGACCTGCGGTCCTGGGATTACGTGGGGCCGATCTTCATCGGCGACGCGTCGCAGGGCAGCCCCGAAGACGCCGACTGGACCGGCACCATGTGGGAATGCGTGGACCTGTTCCGTGCCGGCACCGGAACCCTGGGTACCGAACCCGCGGACGGTTCACCCGACGTGCTGGTGTTCTCGGCCTGGAACGACGGCGACACGCGCCACCCGCTGTACTGGACGGGCCGGTATTCCGGGGACTCCTTCGAACCGGCCGCGCTGCACCGCCTGGACTACGGCGGCCGGTACTTCTACGCGCCGCAGTCCTTCCTGGACGACGCCGGCCGGCGCATCATGTTCGGCTGGCTGCAGGAGGGCCGCACGGACGCCGCGATGGTGGAAGCCGGCTGGGCCGGCGTGATGAGCCTGCCGCGGGTCACCACCCTGGCGGAGGACGGGACGCTGCGGTTCGCGCCTGTCTCCGAACTGGAAAAGCTTCGAGGCAACCACACCAGGCTGCCGGGACGTGAGCTGGTGGCTCCGCTGGATACCGGAGTCCGCGGCAACCAGCTGGACCTCGAACTGGACCTCCACCTGGCGCCGGGCGCCGAGCTGCGGCTGGGCGTGCTGGGTTCAGGCGACGGCGCGGAGGACACCGTCATCGAAGTGGCCCGTCCCGCACCCGGCCCCGGTGACACCGAAGGAACCCTCCGCCTCGACCGCACCCGCAGTTCCCTGGATTCGTCAGTGGACGTGGAGGACAGGTCCGGGTCCATCCAGATGGCCGGCGGCCACGTGCACCTGCGCGTCCTGGTGGACCGGTCCGCCGTCGAGATCTTCGCCAACGGCAAGCCGCTCACCGCCCGCGTCTACCCCACCCGCGGCGGCGGCCACGTCACCCTCTCCACAGCGGGAGCCGTACACCTGAACGCCTTCGATGCCTGGACCATGGCCGACATCTCGGGAGGTGCCCGCACCCTCTTCCCATAGCCCCAAACCCAACCTCCGAGATCAAAGGCGATCTGCATGCACAAGAGACTAGCCGCGGGCCTCACGGCAGCGGTCCTTGGTGCCGGCCTCGCGGGAACGGGGGCCGCTGCTCCGGCAGTGGCCCTCGGCACCGCGCCCGTCACCCTCAACAGCACCACCAGCCCCATCCCGGACGTCGCCGGCACCAGCGGCACGTGGACCCGGACCGCGCAGGGCGGGTACACCGCCGTCGCGCCCTCCGGCCAAAACGCGGCCGCCACCAGCGAACAGGTCATCACGGGAACTGCCCGCTACACGGCCAGCGTGACGGTCGATTCCGGAAGCCCCTACGGTGTGGGCGCCCTGGTATTCCGGGCAACCCCTGATGCCGGCGTCGGCTACGCAGCCACCATCGATCCAAACCTGGACCGGGTGCGGCTGTTCGATCTCGCCACCGGCCAGGACGTGGTGGCCCCGGTGGCCCTCGCGCTGAACACGGGACAGCCCTACAACGTGGACGTCCACGTTGACGGGCCACGGATCTATGTCGCCGTGGACGGGACCTCAAGGATCGACGCTACGGACTACCGCTACGAATCGGGCCGCGTCGGCCTCCACGCGTTCAATGGAACCGTGGCCTTCGGGACCCCCGGCGTGCGGACCATCGACGCGAACGTCTCCGGCTGGACTGCCGGCGGCGGCTGGTCCGCAACGGCCACCGGATTCCGAGGCACCGCCCCGGCAAATGCCAACATCCGCGCCATCGCCACCGGACAGTCACCCACCGATGTCGACTTCTCCACCGACATCCAGGTGGCATCCCCCTACGGCGTGGGAACAGTCCTCTTCCGGACCAACGCCGACGGGACCACCGGGTACGCCGCCGAAGTGGACCCCAACGCGGGCAGGCTGCGCCTCTACAGGGTCTCGGACAACGCCACGCTCGGCACGTTCCCCGCCACCATCACCCTCAACCAGGTCTACCGCCTCCGGGTCACCGCCCTGGGCAATGCGCTGGCTGTCTACTGGCAAACGGACTTCCTGGACCCCAACGGCGCCACGCCCGCCATCACGGCCACGGACTCCGGCGCCGGTACGGGCCACGTGGGCCTGGGCTCCTACAACGGCGCCGCGGTTTTCCAAAGCATGACCCTCCGCGGTCTGGAGAGTTCGCTCCAGGGCTGGCGCACGCTGTCCGGCTCCTGGGAACCCGATGCCGCCGGCCTCCTCGCCGCAACGGCGGGCGGCACCGCGGCGAGGTTCATCCCGGCGGTGGCGTCCGACGTCGTTGCCTCCCTGGACCTGACCGCCACCTCCCCAGCAACGGCCTCGGTGGTGGTCCGCAGCGGTGCTGATGGCGCCGGCGGCCTCGAACTGCGGATCGATCCCGGCGCCGGCACGGCAAAGCTGTACAACCGGGCCGGATCCACGCTCCTGCACAGCGGCACCCTGCCCGCCACCAGCTTTAAGGCCGGGCAGCTCAACCGCGTCCAGTTCACAGCACGTGGCACGGAAGCATCCGTACTGATCAACGGCACGCCCGTCCTGAACGGCACGGTTCCCGCCGCCTCCGGGTCCGGCTTCGCCCTCCTTGTCACCGGCACCGCCTGGTTCCAGAACGTCCGCGCGGACGCCGTGGACCAGTACATGAACGGCCTCTACCAGCCCGGCTACCACTACACGCAGAACTCCGGAAACAGCTCCGACCCCAACGGCCTGGTGTTCTTCGACGGCGAATACCACCTCTTCCACCAGGACCGCGGCCGCTGGGCGCACGCGGTCAGCACCGACCTGCTGCACTGGAAGCAACTGCCCATCGCCCTGCCGCACATGGCCGCGGGGGAGTCCTGGTCCGGCTCTGCGGTGGTGGATGCCACCGACGCCAGCGGGCTTTTCGGCGGCGGCTCCGGGCTCATTGCCTACTACACGAGCTTTAACCACGACGCCGTGAACGGCAACCAGTCCGTCCGCGCCGCGTACAGCAAGGACAAGGGCCGCAGCTGGCAGACCGTCCAGGCCGCGCCGGTGGTGGAGAACCCGGGCGGCCCGGACGGCGGCTGGGACTTCCGCGATCCCAAGGTCACCCGTGATGAAGCGTCCGGCACCTGGATCATGGTGGTGGCGGGCGGGGACCACCTCCGCTTCTATTCCTCCACAGACCTGCTCCACTGGACCTTCTCCAGCACCTTCGGCTACGGAAGCTGGGTCCGCGGCGGGGTGTGGGAGTGCCCGGACTTCTTCGAACTGCCCGTGGACGGGCAGCCCGGCGTGAAGCGCTGGGTGCTGTGGTGGAGCACCGGGGCCGTCCGCGCCACCAACGGCTCGGCGGCTCAGTACGTGACTGGAACGTGGAACGGAACAACCTTCACCCCCGACACCCCCGCCTCCACGGTGCTGCAGGCGGACCATGGCCGCGACTACTACGCAGCCATGAGCTTCTACGGCACCCCGGACGGCCGGCGGATCATGATCGGCTGGATGAGCAACTGGGATTACGCCTTCAGCCCGCCCACGGGCCGGTGGAACGGGTAGCTTTCAGTGCCCCGCGAGGTCAGGCTGGTGGACGTGCCCGGCGCGGGACTCCGGCTGGCGCAGGCCCCGGTGGCGGAGGCAGAATCGCTGCGGACCTCCACGTGGCAGGCCTCGGACGTGGCGGTCTCGCCAACCTCCGGCAACCCGCTGGCCGCCGCCACGGGGCGTTCGTTCGAACTCGAGGCCGAGGTGGGGATCCCGTTGTCAGGTGGAGCCACCTCCTTCGCGTTCGGGGTTCGCAAAGGAAACGGCTCCACCGGCGCGCAGCAGACACTGGTGACGTACGACGCCGGTGCTGCCGCCCTCACGGTGGACCGCGGCGCCGCCGGACGCAAGGACTTCACCCGCTACTTCGCGGGTTCGGCCGCGGACAATGCCACGGCCCCCTGGAGTTCCACAGTGGTGGGCGCGGAGCGGCGCGTGAAAGTCCGGATCCTGGTGGACGCGTCCTCGGTGGAGGTCTTCGGCGGTGACGGCACGGCTGCCGTCACCTCACTGATCTTCCCCGATCCGTCCTCCACAGGGCTGTCCTTCACGGCTGCCGGGGGCACCGCCCGGCTGGTGACGGTCAAAGTACACCAGCTCGGCGACACCGCACGCCTCACCGGTGCTCCGCCGTCGGCCGTCCTTCCGCCAGTGGCCGGCAACGCCAGGCACAACCTGGGCGCCTATTCCGTGGTTCCGGGCGGACGCTGGGAGGGCACGGGCGCAGGCCTGGCCGGCACGTTCGACAAAGACTCCACCGCCATGGGCCCGGCCACCTACGCCAACGTCCGGCTGCAGGCCACCGTCAGGTTCGGCGGTGAGCCCTTCACAGGTGAGCTCCTGAACCGGGACCTGGCCCCCGAAAAAGGGTACGGCGGCGCCGGCTCGGTGCTGCTTCGGTCCTCGGCGGACGGTTCCACCGCCTACTACTTGAACCTGGACCCGAACCTGCGCGTGGTGCGGGTGTTCAAGTTATCCGGTGGGGAGTTCACGGTCCTGGCCAGTGTGCCCTCGAACCTGGGCCATGGGGTCAGCTACGCCCTGGACGCGGCTGTCAGCGGGAGCCGGATCACGGTGGCAGTGGACGGGACGCAACTGATCGACGTGGCCGACTCTGCGCCCCTGGCCGCCGGACGGGTGGGCGTCAACGTGTTCGACGGCAGGGCCGCGTACCAGGATGTGCTGGTGACGGCCCTGCCGTAGGGCAGGATTGCCGGGCTGGCGGGACTGGTTACAGGCCCAGTTCCGCCAGGACGGGCAGCTTCTCCCGCACCCGGTCGCGGGCTTCGGAGGCGCTCGGTGCGGAGAGCGCCAACTTGGCCAGTTCCTGGGCTTCCTGGAGGGTCACGGTCTTCAGGACTGCGGCGACGGCGGCGAGGGAGCGGGCGGTCATGGACAGCGTGTTCACGCCCAGGCCCGTCAGGACGACGGCGAGGGCGGGGTCCGCCGCCGCCTCGCCGCAGACGCCCACGGGCTTGCTGTTGCCTTCCGCCCGGGAGCCCTCCACCGTCAGGCCCACCAGGCGCAGGACGGCCGGCTGCCACGGGGTGTTGAGGTTGGCCAGGGGACCGAGCTGGCGGTCCGCTGCCATGGCGTACTGGGTGAGGTCATTGGTGCCCAGGCTGGCAAAGCCCACCTCGCGGAGGATGGCCTCGGCGGTCAGGGCGGCGGAGGGCACCTCCACCATCACGCCGGGGGTCTGCAGGCCGGCGTCAGCGCACATCGAGGCAAAACGTGCCGCTTCTTCGGCGGTGGAAATCATCGGTGCCATAACCCACACGTCCGCCTCGGACGCGTTGGCGGCCAGGGCGATGGCTTCCAGCTGCCGGTCCAGCACGCCCGGGGTGGTGAAGTCAGTGCGGTAGCCGCGGACGCCGAGGGCCGGGTTGGGCTCGGTGGAGTCGGTCAGGAACGGCAGCGGCTTGTCGGCGCCGGCGTCCAGCGTGCGCAGCACCACCTTCTTGCCGGGGAAGGCATCGAAGACGCTCTTGTACGCGGCGGCCTGTTCTTCCACGGAGGGCTCGGTGTCGCGTTCCAGGAAGCAGAACTCGGTGCGGAACAGCCCCACTCCCTGGGCGCCCAGCTTCGCGGCAGCCACCGCGTCCTTGCCGCCGCCAACGTTGGCGAGCAGCGGGACCTGGTGGCCGTCCGCCGTCGCGCCCGTGCCGGTGAACTCTGCCAGCAGCGAGGCTGTGGCGGCCCAGCCCTCCGCGGCCTCGCGCAGGGCGCCGTCCGGTTCGGAGGTGACGGAACCGGCGGCGCCGTCCACGTAGACCTCGGTTCCGTCAGCGATGTGGTCCACGCCGACGGCGGCCACGACGGCGGGAAGGCCGAGCGAGCGGGCGATGATGGCCGTGTGCGACTGCGGGCCGCCGCCGGACGTCACCAGGGCCAGGACCTTGTTCGGGTCCAGCGTGGCGGTATCGGCCGGGGCGAGGTCGTCTGCCACCAGGACGAAGGGATTCTCGGACGCGGGAATGCCGGGCGCTGCCACGCCGCGGAGCTCGGCCACGATGCGGGCCCGCACGTCCAGGACGTCGGTGGCGCGCTCAGCCATGTAGCCGCCCAGGTTGTGGAGCATCTCCGACACGGAGGATCCAGATTCCCAGATGGCCCGTTCAGCGGACGTACCCCGGGCCACCAGCTTGGCGGCGCCCTTGATCAGCATGGTGTCCTTGGCCATCAGTGCCGTGGCCTCCAGGACGGCCTTGCCGTCGCCGCTGGCGTGCGCGGCGCGCGCCTTCAGTTCGTCATGCACGGCCTGGGAGGCCGCCTTCAGTGCTGCGGTGGCTTCCTCGGCGGTGGTGTCCGGGGCCAGCTGCTCACCGGCGGGAGGTTCGCTGATCGGTTTGGGCATCTGCCGCACTGTGCCGATGACGCGGCCTGGACTGACGCCTACTCCTGGGAAGTTCTGCACTGAAGGTCCTCATTCTCTGCCGGTAGCCAGGCCCGCCAAACAATCCCGGCGCCATGCCGGAACACCTCCGCCCCGCCACAACGCGTCACGTCAGGAGATGGAAACGAGCCTGAAAAAATTGTATGTGATTCAGTTCATATAGCAACGCTATAGGTGCTAGGGTAGCGGTTATGAGTTTGGATGGCCAGCTTCCCCCCAAAATGCGGCTGCTCCGTGCAGCGGCGGAGCTGCTGGCAAAATCCGCGGGAGCGCCGGTCTCCACCCGCCAGATCACGCAGCTGGCAGGGGTATCTGCACCCACCCTGTACCACCACTTCGGCGACAAGGAAGGCCTTTTCGACGCCGTGGTGGCTGCAGGATTCGAAGAATATGTCGCAGGCGAAAGGGATTTCGCCCCCTCCGGGCAGCCTCTCGAGGACATCCGGAGAATGTGGGACAACCACGTGCAGTTCGGGCTTAACCAGCCGGAGCTCTACCTGGTGATGTTCGGCAACATCCGCCCGGAAAACCGCCCCGCCATCGTTGCCGATGCCGAGGCGCTGATGGAGGAGATGCTGAACAAGGCCGCAGCGGCGGGCCAGCTCAACGTCCAGCCCAGGGAGGCGGCCAGGTCCATCCTGGCGGCCAACGTTGGCGTGACGCTGATGCTGATCGCGGAACCCGCTCCGGACCGGAACCTCGAACTGTCCACCATGACCCGGGATGCCATGATTTTCGCGGTGTCCGCCGAGCCCGCCAGTGGCTCGGCCCCGGGCAGCGCCGGAAAGTCCTCGGTGGTGGTGGCAGCGATTGCCCTGAACGCCGCACTTCAGGCCTCGCACTCAGACCAGCTCTCGAGCTCGGAGCTCAAGCTCTTCCTCGAGTGGCTGCACCGGATCTCCGCCACCCCCGCCGGTTAGCCCGGCATAACCTGCGCCACCCGGTTCCACCAGCACTACGTCGTCGTCAGTATCGGACCATCCTGCGGAGCAGCAGGACGAACGGTTAGGAAATCACATGGCAACAGAGACAGTTGCAAAGCCCCGTACCAGCGCTCGGGTACACGTCCAGAAATTCGGGACGTTCCTGTCCGGAATGATCATGCCCAACATCGGCGCCTTCATCGCCTGGGGCATCATCACAGCCCTCTTCATCGAAAAGGGCTGGCTGCCGGTTCCCCAGCTTGGCGGCTTCGGTGAAACCGACGGGAAGCCGAACATCGGCCTCGTAGGGCCCATGATCACCTACCTGCTGCCGCTGCTGATCGGTTACACCGGCGGCAAGATGGTCTACGACGTCCGCGGCGGCGTGGTGGGCGCCATCGGCACCATGGGCGTGATTGTGGGCGCAGGCATCCCGATGTTCATCGGCGCCATGATCATGGGCCCGCTGGGCGGCTGGACCATGAAGAAGATCGATTCGCTCTGGGACGGAAAAATCCGCCCGGGCTTCGAAATGCTGGTCAACAACTTCTCCGCGGGTATTTGGGGCGCCCTGCTTGCCATGCTGGGCTTCTACGCAGTCGCTCCGGTGGTTTCAGGGTTCAGCGCCGGTGCCGGCAACGTGGTGCAGTTCCTGGTCAACAACGGCCTGCTGCCGCTCACCAGCATCTTCATTGAGCCCGCCAAAGTCCTCTTCCTGAACAACGCCATCAACCACGGTGTGCTGACCCCGCTGGGCGTCCAGCAGTCGCTGGAGCAGGGCAAGTCCATCCTCTTCCTGCTCGAGGCCAACCCCGGCCCGGGCCTGGGCATCCTGCTGGCTTACATGTTCTTCGGCAAGGGCGCGGCAAAGGCCTCCGCCCCGGGCGCCGCAATCATCCACTTCCTCGGCGGCATCCACGAGATCTACTTCCCGTACGTCCTGATGCGCCCGCTGCTCATCCTGGCCGCCATCGCCGGCGGCATGACCGGCATCGCCACCCTGGCGGTCACCGGTGCCGGCCTGGTGGCACCGGCGGCTCCGGGTTCCATCTTCGCCGTACTCGCCCAGACCTCCCGTGACAGCTACCTCGGGGTGATCCTCGCGGTGCTGCTTGCCACGGCCGCGTCCTTCCTGGTGGCCTCGGTGATCATGAAGACCACCAAGCACAGCGACGAAGGCGACCTCAACGCCGCCACCTCCCGCATGGAGGAAATGAAGGGCAAGAAGAGCTCCGTCTCCTCGCACCTGACCGGTGCGGGTGCCGGCGTGGGAACCGCCGTGATGGCTGGTCCCATCAAGAACATAGTGTTCGCCTGCGACGCCGGAATGGGCTCCAGCGCCATGGGCGCTTCAGTGCTCCGCAACAAGATCAAGGCCGCCGGTTTCCCGGATGTCAAGGTCACCAACTCGGCCATTGCCAACCTCAGCGACACGTACGACATCGTGGTCACGCACCAGGACCTCACCGAACGTGCCAAGCCGTCCACGTCCAGCGCCGCGCACTTCTCGGTGGACAACTTCATGAACAGCCCGCGTTACGACGAGATTGTTGACCTGGTCAGGGAGAGCAACACCGACGGCGGAACGTCCGACGCCGGCGCCGCGGCCGAACCGGATGCCGGAACCTCCGGCGGTGCTGCTGCAGCGGGGGCTGCAGGAGTTGGCACCGCGGCTGGTGCCGCCGCAGGCCAGGGTGCGCACGCCGCAGACGCCCCGGCCGCGGGACAGGCAGAGATCCTGGCCCGTGAGAGCGTCATCCTGACAGGAACGGCCACCACCCGCGACGCCGCCATCGACGAAGCCGGCCGGCTCCTGCTGGCCCGCGGCGCGGTGGACCAGGGCTACATCGACGCCATGCACGAGCGCGAGGAATCCGTGTCCACCTACATGGGCAGCTTCCTGGCCATCCCGCACGGCACCAACGCCGCCAAGGACCACATCCGGAAGTCGGCAGTCTCGGTGATCCGCTACCCGCAGGGCATCGACTGGAACGGCAAGGAGGTCAAGTTCGTGGTGGGCGTCGCCGGCGTGAACAACGAACACCTGCACATCCTGTCCTCCATCGCCAAGGTCTTCACCAACAAGGAGCAGGTGGCCCGCCTCGAGGCGGCCAGCTCCGTGGATGAAGTCCTGGAGCTCTTCGGGAAGGTTAACGCATAGTGAAGGCTGTACATTTTGGTGCCGGCAACATCGGCCGAGGTTTCGTGGGGCTGCTCCTGCACAATGCCGGCTACGAGGTGGTGTTCGCTGACGTCGCCGACGCGCTGATCGACCAGCTGGCGGCCGCGGACAGCTACGCCGTCCATGAAGTGGGGGAGAACCCCGCCGTGCAGACCGTTGACAACTTCCGCGCCCTGAATTCGAACACCCAGGAAGCGGAACTCATCACGGAAATCGCGACGGCGGACCTCGTCACCACCGCGGTGGGGCCGCACATCCTGAAGTTCGTGGCACCGGTGATCGCGCGGGGCATTGCCGCACGGGGCGCCGGGATGGCGCCGCTGCAGGTCATGGCCTGCGAGAACGCCATCAACGCCACGGACATCCTGGCCCGGGAGGTGGCCTCCCGCCCGGAGGCCGCCGGCGGGGCGCTGGACGGCCAGGCCGTGTTCGCCAACACCGCCGTGGACCGGATCGTGCCCAACCAGGAGTCCGGGCAGGGCCTGGACGTTACCGTGGAATCCTTCTATGAGTGGGTCATCGACCGGACGCCGTTCGCCGGATCGGAGCCGGAGATCCCCGGCGCCACCTTCGTAGACGAGCTCGCGCCCTACATTGAGCGCAAGCTGTTCACCGTGAACACCGGCCATGCCTCGGCCGCCTATTTCGGGTTCGAGGCAGGACTGGAGAAGATCTCCGATGCCATGGCGGACCAGGACGTGGCGGAAGACGTGCGGGCAGTGCTGGAGGAAACCAAGCAACTCCTGGTGTCCAAGCACGGGTTCAGCAACGAGGCGCAGGAAGCCTACGTGCAGAAGATCCTGGTCCGGTTCACCAACCCGCACCTGCCGGACACCGTGAACCGGGTGGGGCGCGCCCCGCTGCGCAAGCTCAGCCGGCACGAGCGGTTCATCGGCCCCGCGGCCGAGCTGGCCGAACGCGGCGTGGTGCCCGAGGCTCTGCTCGGAGCCATTTCAGCGGCGCTGCGTTTCACTGATCCCGCCGACGCCGAGGCCACCGAACTGGCCGGCATCCTCGCGTCGGGCAGTGCGGCGGACGCCACCGCCAGGATCACCGGCCTGGAACCGGAGCACCCGCTCTTCAACGCCGTGGCCACCCTCGTGGAGGAACGGCAGGCAGAGATGGCCGCCACCTCCGCCTGATGTCCGCAGCGGGCAGCACGCTGCCTGCCGCACCATCCGACGTATGACTGCATCGACGTAATGCACAAGGACGACGCCGGCACTGACCCCAGTGCCGGCGTCGTTCTTCTGTGATGTCCCCCACAAACAGGCCGAAAGCGCATTGGTTAGCCTCACCTTACTTATAGGCTCAGCTCTATTAGGCAACGAAGTTGTGACGTTATTACCGAGTGGAGAACATCGTGAAGAAGAGGCTGCAGGGCTATCTGGGGGCAATGGCGGCTGGGGCGGCCCTCCTGACCGTTACCGCGTGCGGCGGCAGTGCCACGGCAACCCCCGCAGCGGAAACCTCCACCATCACCGTCGAGCACGCCCAGGGGAGCACCGCCAACGTCCCGGTCAACCCGGAAAAGGTCTTCACGTTCGACCTTGGCGTCCTGGACACCATGGATGCCCTGGGCGTTGAACCTGCCGGCGTGCCCGAAGCCGCCTACCCGGACGCGCTGAAGAAGTACTCCGACGCCAAGTACGCCAAGATCGGCTCCCTGAAGGAACCCGACTTCGAAGCCGTCAGTGCCGGCGACCCGGACCTCATCATCATCTCCGGCCGCACCGCCGGAGCCTATGAAGAGCTGAGCAAGATCGCCCCCACCATTGATCTCTCCATTGATGCCGCCAAGCCCATGGACAGCTTCAAGGAGCAGGCCGGAAAGCTGGGGACCATCTTCAACAAGTCAGCCGAGGTTGAGGAGAAGCTCGCCGCCGTGGATACCACCGTGGCCGACACCAAAGCCAAGGCAGCTACAGCCGGCAAGGGCCTGATCGTCCTCACCTCCGGCGGCGAAGTCACCGCCTACGGCGCCGGCTCCCGCTTCGGCATCATCCACGACGTCCTGGGCGTACCCACCGCGGCGGACGTGAAGTCCGAGGGATCCCACGGTGAGGCCATCTCTTTCGAATACATCAAGCAGGCCAACCCGGACCTCCTCTACGTGATCAACCGCGATACCGCCATCGGAACCGAAGCCACCGCCAACGCCATCCTGGACAACGAGCTGGTCCAGTCCACCAATGCCGCCAAGAACGGCAAGGTCATCAACCTTGACCCTGCGGGCTGGTACATCGTGGGATACGGCCTGAACAACGTCAAGGCCATGGTGGACGCCGTAGCCGGCTCCGTCGCTTAAACCCCCACCGGGCTACAGCATGACCATCACCGCCGCGCGCCCCCAGGCGCCGGCAACCCGCAGCCAGGCCCGCCACTACGCGGGCCTGGCTGCGGCCGCAGTTGCCGTCCTGGTCCTCGCCGCCGGGAGCATGTTCGTGGGCGTCAGCGACGTCTCGCTCCCGTCCCTCCTCGCGGGGGACGCAGACACCATCGACATCTTCTGGATCTCCCGGGTGCCCCGCACCCTGGCTGTGCTGCTGGCAGGAATGGCCGTGGCCGTAGCCGGGCTGATCATGCAGCTCATGGCCCGGAACCGCTTCGTGGAACCCTCCACCGTGGGTACCGTCGAGTCCGCCACGCTTGGCATCCTGGTGGTCACCGTCCTCGCACCGGGCGCTCCCATGCTGGCCAAGATGCTGGTGGCCAGCATCTTCGCGTTGCTGGGCACCGCCCTGTTCCTGGCCATCCTGCGGCGGCTGCCCGCCAGGAACACCCTGCTCATCCCGCTGGTGGGCATCATGCTGGGTGGCATCATCGCCGCCGTTACCACCTTCTTCGCCTACCGGTACGACCTGCTGCAGACGCTCAGCAACTGGATGATCGGCGACTTCTCGGGCGTCCTCCGCGGCCGGTACGAGCTGCTTTGGATCGTCGCGGCGCTCATGCTGGTGGGCCTGCTCGCCGCGGACCGTTTCACCGTGGCCGGGATGGGGCAGGACTTCACCACGAACCTTGGCCTGAACTATGCCCGCACCATGCGGCTGGGGCTGCTGATCGTCTCACTGATCTCCGCCGTGGTGGTCACCACCGTGGGCGCGGTACCCTTCCTGGGCCTGGTGGTGCCCAACATCGTCTCCCTTATCTTCGGTGACAACCTCCGCCGCGCCGTCCCGTGGACCGCCCTGTTCGGGGCGGCGTTCGTGCTGGTCTGCGACATCATCGGCCGGACCATCCGGTACCCCTACGAGGTTCCCGTGGGGATGGTGATGTCCGTGCTGGGCGCCATCCTCTTCCTCGCCCTGATCCTGAGGAAACGCAATGCCTAAGGCGCCCGCCCTGACCTCCCCGGCTCCCGTGGACTCCGCCGTGGCCCCGTCCCGCGGCCCTGTCAGGCGCCGGTTCCGCAATGCCCCGCCCCAACTCGTGGTGGGTGTCCTGCTCGCGGCGGCCGCCGCCGTCGTCCTCTTCTTCCTGTTCTTCGAACTCAAGGGCAACGTGGGCTACATCCTGCCGCGCCGCGCCATCAAGGTCTCCGCGATGCTGCTGGTGGCCGTTGCCGTGGGCGTATCCACGCTGCTGTTCCAGACCGTGACGGCCAACCGCATCCTGACGCCGTCCATCATGGGCTTCGACTCGCTGTACATCCTGGTGCAGACCGTCATGGCCTTCGCCCTCGGTGCCGCCGCGGTGGTGACCGCCCCGCCCACCCTGCAGTTCGGCGCCGAGGTGGTGCTGATGGTAACCTTCAGCGCACTGCTGTACCGCTGGATGTTCACCGGTGCCACCCGGTCGCTGCACCTGCTCCTGCTGGTGGGCGTGATCCTCGGCAGCCTGTTCCGCGGCTTCTCCTCCCTGCTGCAGCGGCTGATGGAACCCAGCGAATTCATCATCCTGCAGGACCTGTTCTTCGCATCCTTCAACAACGTGGACCCCGCACTGCTGGGAGTGGCCGCGGTGATCGTCGCCGCCGTCTGCGCTGCCGTGTGGCGGGCCCGGCACACCCTTGACGTCCTGGCACTGGGCCGGGACGTGGCCATCAACGTGGGCGTGGACCACCGCAGGGTGGTGATGCGCGTGCTGCTGGCGTGCTCGCTGCTGGTGGCCGTCTCCACCGCGCTGGTGGGACCGGTGACCTTCTTCGGACTCCTGGTGGTGAGCCTGGGCTACCAGCTGTGCCGCGAGTTCAGCCACGCCTGGCTGCTGCCCATCGTGGTACTGATCGGCGCCATCGCACTGGTGGGCGGCCAGCTGGTGTTGGAGAAGGTCTTCGGCTTCGGCACTGCGCTCAGCGTGGTCATCGAGTTCACCGGCGGCATCCTCTTCCTCTACCTCCTGCTGAAAGGCTCGCTCAAATGACCATCGCGGTCCGCAACGTCTCCAAAAGTTACGGCGGCCAGACGGTCCTCGACGACGTCAGCTGCGAGATCCCGCAGGGCGGCATCACCTCGATCATCGGACCCAACGGCGCCGGCAAATCCACCCTGCTCTCCCTGATCAGCCGCTTGCAGCCCCTGGGCTCAGGTGAGGTGTCCGTGGGCGGCCTGGACATCGCGTCCACGGACAGCCGCCAGCTGGCCCGGACCATGGCCATCCTCCGCCAGGAGAACCACCTCACCATGCGCCTCACCGTCCGCGACCTGGTGGCCTTCGGCCGGTTCCCCCACTCCGGCGGCCGGCCCACCATTGAGGACCTCGCCAAGGTGGAGGAGGCCATCGCGCACCTGGACCTGACGCCCATGGCGGACAAGTTCGTGGACGAGCTCTCCGGCGGGCAGCGGCAGCGCGCGTTCATTGCGATGGTGCTGGCCCAGGACACGCAGTACCTGCTTTTGGACGAGCCGCTGAACAACCTGGACATGAAGCACTCGGTGGAGATGATGCGGCTCCTGCGGCGCCTTGCCGACGAATTCGGCAAGACCATCGTGATCGTGGTCCACGACATCAACTTCGCCTCCTGCTACTCGGACACCATCCTGGCCATGAAGGACGGCAGGCTGATCCACCAGGGCAGCCCGCGGCAGATCATGCAGCAGGCCATGCTCCGCGACGTCTACGACATCGACATCCGCATCGAGGAAATCGGTGCGCACCGGATCGGCGTCTACTTCACCTGACGCGCGCTCACTTGTGGTGGGTATTCCTGCAACGCCCGCTCACTTGTGGTGGGTATTCCGGTAACGCCCGCTCACCCGTGAAAGGCTGGGCAGGTGAGTGAAACCGCTGGTGCCCCGGAACCTTTGCTGACCGCCGACGTCGAGCGCGGGACTTTCCGCCTCCGCCACGCCACGACGGCGGACCTGCCCGCCGTGGTGCAGCTCCTCGCCGATGACGCGCTGGGCGCGGGCCGCGAGGCGGGCCAGGACATGGCGCCCTACGAACGCGCCTTTGACGCGATCGACGGCGACCCCCGCCACATGCTCCTTGTGGGCGAGCTGGTGCCGCCCGGGGAAGCCGCGGGTCCGGTGGTTGCCACGTTCCAGCTGAGCTTCCTCCCCGGCATCTCGCGGCACGGGGCGTGGCGCTCGCAGATCGAGGGCGTGCGGGTGGCCGACACCCTCAGGGGCCAGGGCATCGGCAACCTGATGATCCAGTGGGCCATCGGCGAGTCCAGGCGGCAGGGCTGTTCGCTGGTGCAGCTGACCACGCACAAGACGCGGACGGCTGCCCAGCGCTTCTACCAGCGGCTCGGATTTGAAGGCTCGCACGAGGGCATGAAGCTCACGCTCTGACCACATAGCTTTGACTGTTAGGTACCCTAAATGTTAGGGTACCTAATGATGAACGAGAACAAGCTCCAGGAACTCGCCGCAGGCTTCCGCGAAGCCCTGCGCCACAGCGTCTACCTGGTCCGCCGCCTCGACGCGGACGGAGACCTCAGCGCCGCCCAGCTCAGCACCCTGAAGATGCTGCTGGACGACGGCGTACGGGTAGGTGAGATCGCCCGCAACCTCGGCGTCAGGGTACCCAGCGCCACCGAGCAGATCATCAAGCTCGAACGCGCCGGGCTGGCCCGCCGCGAACCCGACCCCTCCGACTCCCGCGCCGTCCGCGTCATCCTGACCGCCGAAGGCCGCGCCGCCGTCGAGTCCGCAAACCAGCGGCGCAACGCCGTCATGGCCGAACTCCTCGGCGAACTCACCGAGCAGGACCGTGAAGCGCTGGCGGCGGCGCTGCCCGTCATCGACAAAATCAACGCGTCCCTCCAGAACTGACGCACCGCACCCCCTTTAGGAGCACCCTCCATGAACCGCCAAGCAGACACCCTGCCGGCACCCGGGAACACCCTGCAGGCCGAGAAGGCCTCCTTCCTCAAGCAGCCAAAAGCTGTGTGGGCCACCGCCCTGGCCGCGGTCTTCGCGTTCATGGGCATCGGCCTGGTGGATCCCATCCTCCCCGCGATCGCCACCAACCTGGACGCAAGCCCCAGCGAGGTCTCGCTGCTGTTCACCAGCTACTTCCTGGTCACCGCCCTGGCGATGCTGATCACCGGCTTCGTCTCGTCCCGGATCGGCGGCAAGAAAACCCTCCTGATCGGGCTGGCCATCATCGTGGTGTTCTCCTCGCTCTCCGGCCTGTCCGGCAGCGTGGATGAGCTGGTGGGCTTCCGCGCCGGCTGGGGCCTGGGTAACGCCCTCTTCGTCGCCACCGCCCTCGCCGTCATCGTTGGGGTGGCCAGCGGCGGCGCCGGCATCGCCATCATCCTCTACGAGGCCGCACTGGGCCTGGGCATCTCCCTCGGCCCGCTCCTGGGCGCCCTGCTGGGCGGCTGGCAGTGGCGCGCCCCGTTCTTCGGTACGGCCGTGCTGATGGCTGCCGCGTTCATCGCCCTGCTGGCACTGCTTCCCAAGACGCCGCTGCCCGAGCGCAAGGTGCGCCTCCGCGACCCGCTGCTGGCCCTGGGCCACAAGGGATTGCGCACGACGGCGGCCAGCGGCTTGTTCTACAACTACGGCTTCTTCACCATCCTGGCTTTCACCCCCTTCATCCTGGGCATGGACGCGTATGGAATCGGCGCCGTCTTCTTCGGCTGGGGCGTGGCGGTGGCCGTGTTCTCCGTCTTCGTCGCGCCGGTCCTGCAGCGCCGCTTCGGTGCCGTCAAGGTGCTGACCGGCACCCTGTTCGTCCTGCTGCTGGACCTTGCCGGGCTGGGACTGGCGGCCGGGCACTCGGTGCCTGCCGTCGTCGTACTGGTCATTGTGGCGGGCGCCCTGCTGGGCATCAACAACACCGTCTACACCGAACTGGCCATGGGCGTCTCCGATTCCCCGCGGCCGGTGGCTTCCTCCGGCTACAACTTCGTCCGCTGGATGGGTGGCGCGCTGGCGCCGTTCCTGGCCGCGCAACTGGGTGAGCACTTCGGCCCGCAGGTGCCCTTCTACGCCGGTGCCGTGGCCATGGGAATTGCCATCCTGGTGGCGTTCAGCGGCCGCAAGTACCTTACGGCGCACGAACCGCACCTGGTCTAGGAGCCGCTACTGCCTCCCGGAGGAAGACTTGGTGCCGGACAACAGGACCACCAGCACCGCAGCCAGGCTCACCGCGGCCTGCACTATGACAAGCGCCGGAAGGGCCTGCCCCACGAAGAGGGCGATCCCCACCGGCAGCAGAGACAGGACGGTGACGTCGAGTCCCCGCAGCAGCGAGGACAACTGGGCCCGGGGAACCGGGCCCATTGGCGTATCCACCGGCGGCAGTGTCCAGTCCGCGGGCGGCCGGGTAGCTCCGCGGAGGCAGCCGGCGCCCATGCCGATGCCGGCCAGCGCACCCATGGCAGGCAACAGCGGTCCGCCCGCCCCCAGCAGGGCCAGGGCGCCCGTGAGCAGTGTCATCCAAGCGGCCAGCGCCAGCGCGGGCATCAACAGCCGGCTCGCCCGGACAGCGGCGCGGGGAAGCGGCAGCAGGGCGTCCAGCTCGGGCAACAACGCTGTCCGCCGGGCCACGGTGCCCATACCGCTGGCCACTCCACAGCCGGCCACCAGCAGGAAGACCAGCTGCAGCCAGGCGGGAAGCCCGGCGTCGGACACCACCACGGCCAGGCATGCCGCCAGCCACAGCAACGGAACTGCCAGGAGGGGCTGCAGGCGAAGGAACGCCGTGACGTCCGCCCTTACGAGGCCGGCAAACGGGCCCCGCGCCCTGCGGGCATAGAAACGCCGGGCCCGGGAACCGGCTGCGGGACGCGGCGTCCCCGCCATCGAGCGGAGCAGCTCGTTGGTGTCCAGGAAGAACACCGCCGACGCCGCGTGCCCGGACACGTTGCCGCCGCGGACCAGTTCCGTGCCGGTGACCTGGCCCGCGCGGCGCAAAAGGGGAACAAGGACCACGACGCCGGCCAGCACCGCGGCGGCCAATGGCCACCCGGCGGCTGCCATCCCCGGCAGCAGCGCAAGCGGGGCGACGGCCAGCAGTGCGGCGGCCCGGCCGCGGCGCGGAGCCACCAGACCGAGCTGGAGCAGACCCGCAATCCCCAGGACCGCCACGCTCGCCGCCCCGAACGTCGCCGCGGCCAGCGCATGGTCCGCGGCGTCCGCCGCCAGGTCAGTGACGATGCTGAACGGGACATAGCCGAGGGTGGCACCGAGGCCTACCGAGACCATGCGGCGCCGGAAGGTGGGCAACACCATGGGGCGGCGGTCAAGGGGCAGCGGCAGCCACCATGCACCCTGCGCGCCCGTGACCGCGATGGGACCCAACCGCCTTGCCACTGCCAGGATGGCCGCCAATCCGCCGTAGGTCAGCAGGGTCCACAGGAGCGGGGCCGGAAGCACCAGCGGGCTCCCCGCCACCAGGCTTGCCGCCATGGCGTTGTCCCTGGTCATTTCATCGCGCAGCCCGCCCACGAAGGAAACGGCAATGGCAGCGGCGCAGCCCAGGGCCACCAGGGAAGTATAGATATCCGCGAAGGCATCTCCCACGGACGTCTGGGTGCGGTTGTACGCCCGGGAGTGCCGCCTGGTGAACGTCACCAACTCGCCGGCAAGGGCTGTTCCGGCAGGGGCGCCTGTCACGGGATCAGAGGCCAGCAATGAAGCCTGCCCCTTCTTCGGCGGACACCAGTTCCACATCGTCCTTAATGACCAGTGCAGAGGTTGCCGTGCGGACCAGCAGCCGCGGGTCGTGTGTCACCAGCAGCACGGCGCCACCGCCGTCCGCGTAGGCGGCGATCCGGCCTGCCAGGGCGTCCCGCATGCCGGGGTCCAGGCGCTGCTCAGGCTCGTCCAGGATCAGCAGGGCCGATGGCCGGATGAATCCTGCGGCCAACAGCAGGCGGCGCCGCTGCCCCGAAGACAGGGCATCCGGTACGGCGTCCGCGCGCGTGGACAGGCCAAAGAACTCCAGTTCGGCAGCCACCCGCTCCCCGGGATCCGCCAGCGAGTGGCCGCGGGCCACCAGGAGCAGGTGCTCGGTGACGCTGAGCGACGGAAAGAAGAGGTCGTCGTCGAACACGGCGGCAACTTCACGGCGGAAATGGACGGAATCCGGGTCCACGGGCAGTCCGCGGATCCGGGCGTCGCCGCTGATGGCGGGCTGGCGGCCGGCGATGGTCTGCACCACCGTGGATTTCCCGGCCCCGTTGACGCCCACCACGCCCAGCACCTGGCCTGCGCGCACTTCCGCCGTCACTTCGCCGCAGACGGGCGCGCCGCCGTAGCCCACTACCAGCTGTCCGGCCTCGAGGACCGCCCCCAGATCAGTCACCCGTCCAATCTAGCGGGTGGTTCCCTGAAGGAGTTCAGCCGGACCCGCGTTCAGCAGGGCCTGCTGTCAGCCCTTCGCCGAGCCCTTCGCCACGAACAGGGTCTCGGCCTGCTCAAGGGACATGCCGTTGGTCTCCGGCACCTTGAACATCACGAAGAAGAAGGATGCCGCGGCGAACAGTGCGTACATGGCGTAGGTCAGCGGCAGGGACACGGCGGACATCACCGGGAAGCTGAGCGTAATGGCGAAGTTGGCCACCCACTGTGCCGCCGCTGCGAGTCCCAGGGCGCGGGCACGGATGCGGGACGGGAAGATCTCGCCGAGCAGCACCCACACCAGCGGACCCCAGGAGGCGCCGAAGCTGACTACGAACACGTTGGCCGCCACCAGGGCCACCGGCCCCCAGGCGCCCGGGAGGGTGATGTCTTCGCCGGATCCGGTTGCGGAGGAGAAGGCCAGGGCCATGGCACCCAGGGAGACGGCCATGCCCACGGAACCAACCAGCAGGATGGGGCGGCGTCCAATCCGGTCCACCAGGGCGATGGCCACCAGGGTGACCAGGATGTTGGTGACGGATGTGGCCACCGAGATGGCCAGGGAATCCTCTTCCCGGAAACCGACGGCCTTCCACAGGGTGGTGGAGTAGTAGAAGATCACGTTGATGCCCACGAACTGCTGCAGCATGGAGAGGATGATGCCCACCCACACCACCGCCTGCAGGCCGAAGGTCTTGCCGCGCAGCGAGCCCTTCTGACCGGCGATCTTGTCTTCCTCGATGGCATCCCGGATTTCCCGGATGTGGCGCTCGGTGTCATCGGCCGGGGCGATGCTGTCGAAGATCTTGCGTGCTTCTTCGTCCTTGCCCTGGAATACCAGGAACCGCGGGGACTCCGGGAGCGTGAAGGCAATCCAGCCGTAAACCAGGGCGGGAACGGCGGCGGCCAGGAACATCCAGCGCCACGCCTCGATGCCCAGCCAGAAGGACTGGTCCGCGCCGCCGGCGCTGGTGGCCAGGAGGGCGTCCGACAGCAGGGCCGCGAAAATACCGGTGGTGATGGCCAGCTGCTGCAGGGAGGCGAGCCGCCCGCGGACCTGCCGCGGCGAGATTTCGGAAATATATGCAGGGGCAATCACGGAGGCGAGGCCAATGCCGAGCCCGCCCACCAGCCGCCAGAAAATGAGGTCCCACACGCTGAACGCGAAGCCGGTGCCGATGGCGCTGACCAGGAACAGCAGCGCGCCGATCTTCATGGCGGGGATGCGGCCGTACTTGTCGGCCACCTTCCCGGCCAGGTAGGCGCCGGCGGCGCAGCCCAGCAGCGCAACGGCGACGGCGAACCCGGTCACCGCTTCGGAGAGCGCGAACTCGCCCTTCATGGCGTCCACGGCACCGTTCACCACGGACGAGTCGAAGCCGAAGAGGAATCCGCCCACCGCTCCCGCAAGGGCCAGCCAGATCACCCGCTGCGGTATGCGGGTCTTGGTCTGCTCCTGTGCAGTGGGCATGGTTCTCCCTGGGTTTGGGGTGTGGTGGAGTTCGCGCGGACGTCGTCGGCTGCGGACCGGCTAAATGGCCAGTGTACTTACGGTAGTGTTCCATGCCACGGCGAACCGTTCCAGTTGAAGCAGGCCCGCGCCGGCTCCCCTCCCGCAGTGGACGCGGACGACGACGGTGCGTGCCGCCGTCGTACGCCTCGCCCGGGCGCGCAGTACTTAGGGAGAAACGCCGGAACCCTCCCGCACGGTGTGCGAAAGGGTTCCGGTTAATGCCGCCACAAGTGAGCGCGCGTTGGTGTTTTGGACACCACAAGTGAGCTCGCGTTTAGTGGGCGGGGACCTGCAGGGTGTCGTTGTCCTGCGGGGGAGTGGCGTTGGGGTCCGTCAGCTTCTTCTTCGGCAGCGCGAGGCTGATGAGGAACGCGATTCCGGTCAGCACCGCAGCTGTCAGCATCACGGCGTCGATCGAACCGGCGAAGCCTTCAGTGATGGGCCGGGTCAGGGTGCTGTTGGCCGTGTGCAGCCAGCTGGTGTCGTTGAGCGAATCGTTGGACGCGCCGTTCTTGAAGAAGTCGTACAGCTTGGCGTTGGCCGGGTCCGCCGCCACCGCAGGGTCCTTCAGGACGGCAAGGTACGCGGCATCGGTGGTTGCTGCCTTCATGCCGTCGGCGATCTTGTCGGCCGCCAGGCTGAACAGCATGGAGATGAAGACGGCGGTTCCCACGGCTCCGCCCATGGACCGGAAGAAGGCGGCCGAGGATGTCCCCACGCCCATGTCACGCGGCGGCACGGAGGTCTGCATGGCCAGGGTGAGCGGCTGCATGCAGAAGCCCAGGCCCACGCCGAAGAAGACGGCGATCAGTCCGGGGACCCACAGGGCCGTGTCCACGCGAAGCGACAACCCCATGACCAGTGCTGCGGCCGTGAGGATTCCCGTGCCCATGATGGGGAAGATCCGGAAGGTGCCGGAGGCGGAGATGGTCCGCCCGGCGGTGATGGACCCGAACAGGATGCCTACGGTGAAGGTGATCATCATCAGGCCGGCCTCGGTGGGCGTGAGGCCCTTCACGAGCTGGAGGTACATGGGAAGCATGGCGATGGCGCCGAACATGCCGATGCCGATGATGAAGTTCAGCAGCGAGGACAGCCCGAAGGTGATGTTGCTGAAAAGCCGCAGCGGGATCAGGGCGTAGTCCCCGGCGCGTTTCTCGGCCAGCAGGAACCAGGCGATGCCCACCACGCCCAGGCCATAGCAGAGGAAGGAGTTGGTGGACGCCCAGCCCCAGGAACGGCCCTGCTCGGCCACCAGGAGCAGGGGGACGATGGCCACGGTGATGGCTGCCGCGCCCCAGTAGTCGATTTTCTGCTTCAGGTGCTTGGCCGGCAGGTGGAGGAACAGGAACACCACCACCAGGGCGGCGAGGCCGATGGGAACGTTGATGAAGAACACCCAGCGCCAGCCGTCAAAGCCCAGGATGTTGGAGGTTCCGGCGAAGGCACCGCCCACCACGGGTCCCAGCACCGAAGAGATGCCGAACACGGACATGAAGTAGCCCTGGTACTTGGCCCTGTTCTTGAGCGAGACAATGTCGCCGATGATGGTCAGGGCGAGCGCCAGCAGGCCGCCGGCGCCGAGGCCCTGGACACCGCGGGCCAGGGCAAGCTCCGTCATGGAGTGGACAGAACCGGCATAGACCGAGCCCGCCAGGAAGATCACGATGGCACTCAGGTAAAGGGGCCGGCGGCCGAAGATATCACTCAGCTTGCCGTAGAGCGGGGTGCTGACCGTGGACGTGATCAGGTACGCCGTGGTGGCCCACGCCTGGAGCGAGAGGCCGTCCAGGTCGTTGGCGATGGTGTAGATGGACGTGGACACGATGGTCTGGTCCAGCGAGGCCAGGAACATGCCCAGCATCAGGCCCACCATCACGGTGACGATCTGGCGCTGCGTCAGGGTATCTCCGGCGCCGGGCGCGGCAGTGGCTTTGGACATAGGTGCTCCAGGGGAAGAAAAGGGAAGTAAGCATTTGATAGTTGCTTTCAGTAACTATCTTACCCGTACTTCCATTCCCCGGCGCGGGAATTTTTTTGGCCGCCGGGTTACGGCTCCACGAGGATGCCGTCCGGATCGCACCAGATCATGGCGCCCGTGCGGATGGTGACGCCGTCGATCACCACGTCAACGTCCACTTCGCCCGCTCCGGCCTTGGCACTCTTCCGGGGGTTGCTGCCCAGCGCCTTCACGCCGAGGTCCAGCTTGGCGATGGCTTCGCGGTCCCGGATCGCCCCATTGATCACGACGCCGGCCCAGCCGTTCGCCACGGCGCTTTCGGCGATCATGTCCCCCATCAGGGCGGTCCCCAGCGAGCCGCCGCCGTCCACCACCAGCACGTTGCCGTTGCCGGGGGTTGCCAGTGTGGACTTCACCAGGGCGTTGTCCTGGAAGCAGCGGATGGTCCGGGCCTGCCCGGAGAAGTGCGTGCGGCCGCCCAGGGACTGGAACTGCAGCGCCACGGACGCCAGCTCATCGCCGCGCTCGTCGTAGAGGTCCGCCGTGTTGATGGCAGGGGTGGTAGCAGCGTTCATGTGGTTCTCCTTCGAGCCTCGGGGTGCCGCGCGCTCACAACCGCCCCGGCGTGCGGCACAGACGCCGGGCAAGGCCCACGATAGTCTGATTTCCAGCATCAGCACCTGCCCCGGGGGGAACCAGCAATGAGCACGTCCAACACACCGGTCCCGCCGGACGTTCCACGGACCACGTCCGCGGCGCTCGCCGAGCCGACGCAGAAGGTCACCGCGCGCTGGGTCACCGGGCTGGTGCTGGTCAACGTGGGCATCAACGCCGCGTTCTTTGGACCCATCAATGTCTTTATCGCCCAGCAGGCCACTGGCATCGACGAAGCCAACAAGGAAGCCATCGCCTCCCTCATACTTGGGTGCGGAGCCGCCGTATCCCTAGTGGCCAATCCGCTCTTCGGCGCTCTGTCCGACCGGACGGTCTCAGGTTTTGGCCGGCGTTCCCCCTGGGTGCTGGCGGGTGCCATCCTGGCCGCGGCAGCGTTGCTGGCAATGTCCGGGGCTACGGCTGTCGCCCTGCTGGTCTTGTTCTGGTGCCTGGTCCAGCTGGGCGCCAACGCGGCCTACGCGGCCATCACCGCCGCCATCCCCGACCGCGTGCCAGTGCTACAGCGCGGCGGCGTGGGGGGACTGGCCGCCCTTGGCCAAACGGCGGGAATCCTCCTCGGGGCAGTCTTCGGGGCGGTGGTTTCCGGCAACTTCATGGTGGGTTACTGGCTGTGCGCCGGAGCCCTGCTGGTCTCTGTGCTGCCCTACCTGTTCCACCGGAATGACCCGCCGCTGCCCGGGGAGCTCCGCCCGCCCTTCTCGTGGGGCAAGTTCCTCCGCGGCTTCTGGATCAGCCCGGCCCGCCATCCGGACTTCGCATGGGCGTGGCTCACCCGCTTCCTGGTCAACGTCTGCAACCAGCTCACCATCGTCTACCTGATCTTTTTCCTCACCGACGTCATCAAGCATGAAAATCCGGCGCTGGGTGTCCTGACCCTTACCGGCATCTATGCGGCGCTGGTGATGATCACTGCGGTGATCGCGGGGCCGTGGAGCGACAGAGTGGGCAAGCGCAAACCATTCGTGATCGCCTCCTCCGCCATGATCGCCATGGCAGGCCTCACCATGGCGTTCTTCCCCGTGTGGACCGGTGCCCTGATTGGGGCCGCCATCCTCGGCATAGGCTTCGGCGCCTACCAGGCCGTTGACTTCGCCCTGCTGACGCAGGTGCTCCCGCAGGCCGCGGACCGCGGCAAGGATATGGGGGTCATTAACGTGGCCGCCTCACTGCCGCAAGTATTCGCGACGTACCTCGCTTACCTGGCGGTGACGCAGTTCGGCGGGTACGGCACCCTCTTCACCACGGCGGCCGTTATCGGCCTGCTGGGCGCCGTTTTCGTCGTCAAGATCAAGGGCGTGGACTGACCCTTCCGGCGGCCGTTGGTAAGGCCACTGACGAGTTGCAGCGCCGGCTGGTGCCGTATAGTTGAGCCGGCTGCGGGGCTGTATGGATGGGGGAGCTCCGGCAGCAGTAACCCCAGGACACAACCCCGGAAAATGCTGATGACCGAGACTGTTTCAGACCATCCGCCCATGGCCGCCAGGCCCACTGCACCACGCCAGCGCCTTCGCTATGCACGCATGCTCGAAGCCGCTGCCTCCTCTGCCCGGAAGGGCCTGGACTCCGTGGACCTGTCAGAGATCGCCGAGAAGGCAGACGTTCCGCTGGGGACGGTGTACCGCTATTTTCCGTCCTCCACGCACCTGGTGCTGGCTCTGTACCGCCACCAGCTGGAAGAGCTGGAGGCCGCTGCGCGGCGCGAGTCGGACCGGTTCCGCGGCCGCGCCCTCCCCGGTGTCGTGATGGAGATCTTCCACATGCGGGTCATGCAGCCTGCCGTGGAACGGTGCCTGAGCCGCGGGGTCTACCTTCCCGACCGGGACACCACGGCCCTGCTGCGCGACATCGACGCCCTGGGCGAAAAGGCCGTGGAGGCCGCTGCCGGCGATGCCGTGGCGGCCAGGGTCCTGCTGCTGTCCGTCACTGGTCTGGTCCAGTCTGTCCGGAACCGCCGCCTGTCCCTCTTCGAGGCCGAAGAAGACCTAAAAAAGGCCTGCGCCCGGCTCTCCCCGGCCGCGGATGCCCGGTTCACACTCCACCAGTCGGCGTAACCGGTCTAGACCAATTCGGCATTAAATACGCCTTTATGGCGTGTCGTGAGTCACAAATAAGCTTGAATAAACGATTTGGCGGCTGTTTCCGCTGTCAAGACCGCCGTTGCGGGCTCCGGCGCTTGCCTACCATTGATCCAGCGGAGCAGCAGGGAGCGAACATCCCCGGGGGCTCCTACGGACCCGCCACCCCTGGGTTTCCTGTCGCACCATTTTCCCTGCCGGAGCCCGCATGGGTCCGGCCCCATGTGCCGTGCGTGCACGGCGAGCACCAGGAGACAACGACGTGTCCATTGACGCAGCCACAGCCACTGATAATTCCGCAGCCACAGCACTGACCGAAGCCGAGATCTTCGACGCCCATCAGGGCGGAAAGCTCTCCATCGCCAGCACCGTCCCGCTGTCCAACAAGCGCGACCTGTCCATTGCCTACACCCCCGGTGTGGCCGAGGTCAGCCGCGCCATCCACAAGCAGCCCGAGCTCGCCCGCACCCTGACCTGGGCCGAGCGCCTGGTGGTCGTTGTCAGCGACGGCACCGCAGTCCTGGGCCTGGGCAACATCGGTGCCAGCGCCTCCCTGCCCGTAATGGAGGGCAAGTCCGCACTCTTCAAGAGCTTCGGCGACCTTGATTCCATCCCCTTGGTGCTGAACACCAGCGACGTCGACGAAATCGTGGAGACCCTCGTCCGCCTGCGTCCCAGCTTCGGCGCCGTCAACCTTGAGGACATCGCCGCTCCGCGCTGCTTCGAGCTTGAGGAAAAGCTGATCGAGGCCCTGGACTGCCCGGTCATGCATGACGACCAGCACGGCACCGCGGTGGTAGCACTGGCCGCCCTGACCAACGCCGCCAAGGTGACCGGCCGCAGCCTGGACAGCCTGAAGGTAGTGGTTTCCGGGGCCGGTGCCGCGGGAATCGCCGTCGCCGAAATCCTCCTGGCCGCCGGCATCCCGGATGTCGTCCTGCTGGATTCCCGCGGCGTCATCAACAGCACCCGTGCCGACCTGGCTGCAGACACCTCCAGCAAGAAGGCGGACATCGCCGGCCGCAGCAACCCCCGCGGGGTGGAAGGCGGCCCGGCCGAGGCGCTTGCCGGAGCGGACGTCTTCATCGGCGTTTCCTCCTCCAAACTGGACGAGGCACACCTTGCCCTGATGAACCAGGACGCCATCGTGTTCGCGCTCTCCAACCCGGACCCCGAGGTCCTGCCGGAGGTCGCCGCCAAGTACGCCGCCGTGGTGGCCACGGGCCGCAGCGACTTCCCCAACCAGATCAACAACGTCCTGGCGTTTCCCGGCATCTTCCGTGGCGCCCTGGACGCCGGCGCCCGCCGGATTACGCCGGCCATGAAGCTGGCGGCGGCCAACGCCATCGCCGAGCTTGCCGCCGAGGACCTGGCCGCCGACTACATCGTGCCCAGCCCCCTCGACCCCCGGGTTGCCCCCGCGGTGACAGCGGCCGTGGCCGCGGCGGTGGAAGCGGAGTAGTCCACCCCCCGTAATGCGCGACGGCGGTGCCTCCTTCCCCGAAAGGAGGCACCGCCGTCGGGCTTTAACGCGGTCCGGGCCGGCAGCTGCGCCACCCTAGACTGGGTGCCATGACTTCCGAGACCGTGGTGACCATCCTGTGCGGCCTTGCGATCCTGGTGGGTGTGGCGGGGACCATCATCCCCGTCCTGCCCGGCAGCATCCTGATCGGGGCCAGCCTGCTGGCGTGGGCCATCTGGGGCGGCGCCGGTCCCGCCGGCTGGGTAGTGTTCGCCGTCGGCATCATCTTTGTGGCCGCCGGGATGGCCGCCAGCGCCGTCCTCACCGGGCGGAAGCTCAAGGAGCATGCCATCCCCAGCCGCAGCATCGTGGTGGGACTGGTGGCCGGTGTGGCCGGCATGTTCATCATCCCGGTGGTGGGCCTGTTCGTCGGGTTCGCCGCAGGCCTGCTCCTCAGCGAAGTCCTGCGCACTCGCAACCTGCCCACCGCGGCCCGGTCCAGCTGGGCCGCACTCAAAGCCACCGGCATCGGGATGCTCGCCGAATTCGGGCTGGCGTGCCTGGCCGCAAGCGCCTGGGTCATCGGGGTGTGGATTGCCGCGGTGAACGGGTAGTTCCCTTGCGCCGGGTCAGGCAGGCGCGTACAACGGGGGGATGACCGAGCCCGTGGAAGCAGCCCTGCACATCGCCACGTGGATGGACAACTACCAGGCCGCATGGTCCAGCAACGATCCGGAGCACATCCGCGCACTTTTCACGGAGAATGCGCGGTATGAAACCCGGCCGCACGACCCCGACGCCTGGACCGGCCGGGACGGGATCGTGGACGGCTGGCTGGCTGCCCGGGACGAACCCCAGGACTGGACCTTCAGCTGGGACCTGCTGGGAACCGACGGCCCCACGGCCTTCGTTCAAGGCGTGACCGTTTATGCCGGGGACCAGCCCAGCTATGACAATCTCTGGGTGGTGCGCTTTGACGGGTCCGGCCGCGCCGCCTCGTTCACCGAGTGGTTCATGGCGAGGCCCTGAGCCCGGCCGGCAGCGGAAAACCTGCCCCGCGTGGGCAGCGGCCGGTCTTTCGTTAGCATGGAAAGATGACTGCCGGGGACAGCGCACCGATCTACTGGGACAGCCGTGACCTGACGCCGTTCGGCCAGGCGCACCTGCGCACGCCTGTCCACGACCTTGCCGGGGGAGTGGGTGGCCTGCTGACCGGGGTGCTGGGCGCCCGCAACCCGTCGCTGCTCGCGATCAACGGCGAGGTGCCACGGCTCCGGCGGATGCCCCGGCCGGCCAAGGAGGTTCACGACGCTGTCTTCTCCAGCCGTGAACCCGAGCGGCTGATCGCCCTGGCCCGCACCTACCCGGGCTGGGCCGGCCTGTGCTACCTGATGTCCGGGCTGCTGGTCTACCAGCACGGCGGGTACCTCCGCGCCTCGGAGCTGCTGCAGCGCGGGCTCACCACCCGGAACGACGACGACGCGAACCGCTACTCCGCCACCTACCTGCGGCGCATTGTCACCCGGATCGAACTGGCGGAACGGGTGGAGGTTCCCGTCCTGTTCAGCGAGGAATCGGTGTTCCTGGCGCTGGCCCACGCGTTGCGCGAGACCGGCCGGACCGAGGCGGCGCTGGACGCCCTCACCGGGCTGCCGCCGTCGCTCCCCATGGCCCTGGCCCGGTGCTCGCTGGCGCTCAGCCTGGGCCGGAGCCGCACCGTGATCGACTGGACTGAGGGGCTCCTGAATGCCGATGACCTGTCTGCCGCGCTGCTCCTGGTCCGTGCCCGCGCCCTGCGCCGGGAAGGCCGGCTCGACGCCGCTCAGCAGGCCATCACCGAGGTGCTGCGGCGCCGCAAGACTCACCTGGTGCTCCGGAACGATGCCCTGACCGACAAGGCGCTGCTCCTGCTCGACGCCAGCCGGCGCTCGCTCAATCCGCGCGACTGGGGCAGGCGGCACGAGGACCCGGTGCCGCAGCGGGAAATCGCCGCTCCGGTTCCCATCCGCAAGGACCAGGAAATGCGCCGCATCTGGGAACAGGACTGGAAGAACCTCAGCGAGGACTAGGCGCGGCCCGCCACCAGGGGAACCAGCTGTTCGCCCAGCAGCACTGTCCCCAGCAGGACCATGATGATCCCGCTGGCAAGGGTCACGGCCCGTGCTGCCCCGGGCCTGCTCTGCAGCAGCGTGCGGGACAGCAGCGCCACGGCCGTGTAGACCAGCCCGGCCAGCGCCACGAACGTCATGCCCAGAAGCCCGGACTGCACAGGTACCGGCAGTGAGGCGTCCGCGCTGACGAACTGCGGGATCAGGGCCACGTAGAACAGCAGGCCCTTCGGGTTGATGCCGCTGGTGCCCATGCCCTGCAGGAAAGTGCGCAGCCGCGTTGCGCCGGGACGTCCGACGGCGCCTGCCGCACTGAAGGACGCCCCGCGCCACGAGCGGAGCGTGCTGATGCCCAGCCACATCAGGTAGCCGGCGCCCGCCAGCGTCAGCCAGCCCAGCACGCCGGGCATGCCCGTCAGCACCGCGGCGAGCCCAGCCACCAGCAGGGCGGTGTGCAGGACGTAGCCGCCGCACAGCCCGGCCACGGCGGGCACGAAACTGCGCTGTCCAAGCCCTGCCGTGATGGAGTAGGCCCAGTCCACGCCGGGGGTGCAGGCGAGGGCTGCGGCCACCAGCACAAAGGCCAGGAACAGCTCCGGATTCATGGGTTCTCCTGTCAGGGGATCGTTCAGGAGTAACTGTAGGAAGTTTCAGGCCGGAAGTGCTGTCCGGTTTTCGCGCGGCACGCTAGCCACGCAGTAGGATTTTTGCGTGATAGATGCCATCGACAGGAATATCTTGCGCCACCTCAAAGAGGATGGGCGGATGACCGCCACCGCGCTTGCCGCCAAGGTGGGGCTGACCGTGGCCCCGTGCCACCGCCGGCTGCGCGACCTGGAGCAGTCAGGGGTGATCCGGGGCTACAAAGCGGACATCGATCCAGGGGCCGTGGGCCTGGGGTTTGAGGCGATTGTCTTCGTCACGCTGCGCCAGGTGGACCGGCCCACCATGGAGATCTTCGAGAACCGCGTGGCGGACAACCCGAACATCGTGGAGGCGCAGCGGCTCTTCGGTTCGCCGGACTACCTGCTGAAGGTCATCGCCGAGGACCTGCCCGCGTACCAGCGCTTTTACGACGCAGAGCTGACATCCCTGCCCGGCGTGGAACGGCTGACCTCCACCCTGGTGATGAAGAACCTCAAATCGAACGCCGGGCCGCCGGTGTAGCGGCTGCCCGTTCCCTCAGTCGGCCGGGCGGACGTGGACGATGATCACCTGGGTGTCCTTGCCGCCGTCGTACCTCAGGTCGTAATTCACGTCCAGGCCGGTGGCCGTTCCGGAGGTGATGGAGAAATCGCTCTTCCCCTCCGGGTCGCTTTCGGTGCTGCTGATCCACCGCTCGGCGGAGTCCCCGTCGATCCCGTAACGCTGCACGCCGTCACGGATCAGGGCGAAGTACTCCTCGGCGGATGGTGCGGTGAGGAAGTAGGTGACCTCGCTGAAGTCCGTGCGCTTGTCAGTGGTGTTGAACCGGATGCGGTCCGTTTCGCCCGTGATTTCGCCGCTGGGCGCCACGATGGTCAGGTTGATCTTTCCGGCGCCGCGGGTGTTGATCTCGGGGCCGTAGCTGTCCGGAGTCACCTGGACGGCGGCCTTGTCCAGCGTGCCGGAGCTCATGTCCAGCCGTGCGGCCCCGGTGCTGCGGATGGTCTCTACGCCGGCGGCATCAAGGGTGGAAAATTCAGAGGTTTTCACGGTGCTCCCTGCAGAAGGTGATGTGGCGGAGGACGGGGTGGCGGGATCGGGCGCGGACAGCTGGCAGCCGCCCAGGGCCAGGCCGGCGGCCAGGACCGGCAGGAGGAGTACGACGCCGGATGCGCGCCTTTGCTTCCCGGCTGCGGCTGTGTGGGTGGTGCTCACTGGTGGACCTCCGCGTCGAAGCCGTCCAGGAATCGGTCCATGATCTGGGGGATGTTGTTGGTGGGCCGGTACTGGTCCACCCGGGAGTCAAAGTCGGAGCCGATGATCTGGGCTGCCCGGTCCGGGTCAGAGGCCAGCAGGTCCTGGTAGGCGGGCAGGGTGTCCTGCCGGATGAGTTCCCAGCGCTGGTCCGCGTTGGCAATGTTGCCGTCCGGGAAACCCGTGGTGAAGTCGGTGCGGAACTGCGTGGGGTTGTCCCAGTTGGTGAACGGCACGTTCTGCGGGCCTGGGCTTTCCACGCTGAAGGTGTAGGGGAACACCTCTGCGTAGCTCCTGGCCCCCGGGATGGAGGGCTCGCCGGCCAGGGTCACCATGTAGGTCACGGCTTCACCGCCGGGGTGGCTGCGCATGTTGTCGTAATCGTCGGCAATGATTTCGTTCTGCTCGCGGTACAGGAGGGCGGTGTTGCCTTCCTGGACGCGGTCCGGGTCGCCGGAATCGATGTTGGCCCAGGCCTCCGCCGTTCCGGCATCGATGGCGCCGGAATCATGGAGCCGGTTGATCTCGTCCAGGCCGCCGTTGAGGTACGCCTGGTGCTGGCGCGCCTGGTCCAGGAAGATTTCCTTGTTCATGTCCAGCATGCTGGTTTCGTAGAAGCGGATCTCGTCATCGGTCATTCCGGCCAGCTGTTCGATCTGGTCCAGGATGGGCAGCGGGATGTTGGACGCCGGATTGTTGGCGATCTGCTGCGCGAGGTCCCGCATCATGGCCATGTCGCGGAAGCCGCCCGCGAAGGACGGTCCGATCATGTTGGCCATGCCGGCCCACTGCAGGTCCGGGTTGGCCAGGTAGGCCTGGCCGTAGAAGTCGTAGACGCTGCGGATGGTGTCCCAGTTGGCTTCGGTGCCGTTGGCGGTATCCCAGGTGGCCGGATCGATGCCCATGTCCAGCATGGCCTGGTTATTCCAGTAGTCGCTGAGGAAATCGGCGTACTCCGGGGAGTTCTTGTCGATCAGGCCGGAGTCCGCTGCCGCATCCATGGCGGCCTTGGCGGCTTCCGGGTTGGCCAGCGCCCATTGCCTGAACTCTTCGCTCTGCAGGTAGTCCCGGCGCTCGTCCGGCGTCATCGAGTTCAGGGTGTCGGTCAGGTCCTGCGCTGTTCCGCCGCCCCCGCCCGACTGGCCCGGGCCACCACCGCTGCCGCCGCCGGCGCCATTGCTGGCCCGTTCCTGTTCGTCCGCGTTGGCCAGCAACGCCTTTGACGCCGATTCGAGCCCGGCCGTGGCGGACCTCAGCAGCTTGATGTGGGAGGACGTCCATTCGCTGCGGAACCTGTCGCCGTCGTGCCCCTTCCACAGCCCGGAGCTGATGGTGCTGTTGAGCTGCTGGCCCAGGGCGTTGAGCCGGTTGGCACCGCCGGCGAGGTCCTTGGCGAGTTGCCGGAGCTGGGCCACGTCGCCGCCGTAAAAGGTACCCGCCATGATGATTCCCCCTGTGTGGATGTACCGTGCCAGCCTATCCGGGAAGGTTCAGCGGGGCGATGGGGAGGGCTATCCGTCCAGCAGACCCGTGGTGCGGTAGGGAATGACTTCGCGCAGGAACATGCTGGTGGAGGTGCGTACGATTCCCGGGCACAGCCGGATTTCCTCCGATACCCGGTACAGGTCATCCGGGCTTGTGGCCACCACCCGAATCAGGAGGTCGGTGTCTCCGGCGGGTGCGTGGCATTCCAGGACCTCCGGAATGTTCCGCAGGGCGGCGATGGCCTCATTGAGGTGGCTTTGGTCCAGTTCTGCGCTCACCGACGCCGCCACCCCGCGGCCCAATGCCGCGGGAAGGACCCTGCTGCTGTTGGGCCGGAGCGCGCCGGCCGCCGTCATCCGCTCCAGGCGCGACTGCACAGTGCCGCGTGCCAGCCCCAGCCGCTGCGCCAGCACCATGATGGGAACCCGCGGGTCCTCGTCCAGCGCCCGGAGGATCCGCCGGTCCGTGGTGTCGAGTTCCTGCAATTTGCCTACTTTCGTCTGACATAGTGCGCATGGATTAGTCAGACTGACTAACGAACGCGCGGCCGGTTGCACCAACTGTATGGCTGGTGCTGAAATGTTGGCAACACGGCAGCGGTTACCGCCACTGCCCGCAGGCCACCGGCCTCCGGTACACCACCCGGGCGCCGCGAACAGCTTCCCGCAAGGAGGCCGCCGCTGATTGACTCTTGTTCACGCATCGTCTTTCCGCACCCACTGACGAGAGCCCCTGGGCTACCGATCCACCGGATGTCCGGTCATATCGGTGGCTGAGGGGCTCTTGTGCTGTTCCGCATAGGCTGGATGCATGACTTTGGCCGGCCGCTTCGCCCCTAGCCCTTCCGGCGAACTGCACGTGGGCAACCTTCGTACCGCCATCCTCGCCTGGCTCTTCGCCCGCTCCACGGGCCGCAGCTTCCTCCTGCGCGTTGAGGACCTGGACAGGGCCCGCGCAGGGGCCGAGGCCGTCCAGTTGCGCGACCTCGCCGCGGTAGGGGTGGACTGGGACGGTGCGGTGGTCCGGCAGACTGCACGCGGATCCTTGTATGAGGAGGCCATCGGGCGCCTGCAGTCCGCAGGCCTCACCTACGAGTGCTTCTGCACCCGCCGTGAAATCCAGGAAGCCCCCTCCGCCCCGCATGCACCCCAGGGCGCCTATCCCGGCACCTGCCGCAACCTTGAACCCGCAGAGCTGGAGTTCAAGCGCTCCACCCGGCCAGCGGCCATCCGGCTGCGCGCCGACGTTGCGGAGTTCACTGTCCGGGATGTCCTGCACGGCGCCTACACCGGTGTGGTGGATGACTTCGTGCTCCGCCGCAACGACGGTGTCACCGCATACAACCTGGCGGTGGTGGTGGACGATGCCGACCAGGGCATTGACCAGGTGGTCCGCGGCGACGACCTGCTTCCCTCGACCCCCAGGCAGGCATATCTCGCCTCCCTCCTGAATATTCCAGTTCCGGAATATGCCCACGTCCCGCTGGTGGTGAATTCCGACGGCGTCCGGCTGGCGAAGCGCGATGGTGCCGTGACGATCGGCGACCTCGACGCTGCGGGCGTTCGGGTGGACCAGGTCCGGAACCGGCTGCTGGCGTCACTCGGGCTCCCCCCGGTGCCGCTGCGCCAGGCGCTCGGCGCCTTTCATCCCGCCCGGGTGCCGACCTCGCCCTGGGTTTGGGAGGGCTTCGTCAACAATCGTTGACGCGCACCCACGCCGTCAACTAATGTTGACGGCGTGGAGGTGGACCGGATGAAGACACTCGTTGGATCAATGGACGGCAAGGGCCCCGCCGAGGCCCTGCAGGCCGTTGCCGAATTGCAGAAGGAAGTCAGCCGGGCGGAGGCGGCCCTGGTGCGCGGCGCCAGGCAGGCCGGCTTGTCCTGGGAGGCCATTGCGCTGTGCCTGGGCGTCACCAAGCAGGCGGTACACCGGAAGTACGGCAAGCAGTAGCCCGGCCGGACTGCTTTGCCCTACGCCGGAAGCCCCGGCTCCGCGCCCGTCTCAAGCTTCGACAAGGCCGCATGCACCCGGTCGCTGCCGCGTTTCTCGTCAATGACGATCGAGGCGGCCAGGGCGGCCACGATGACCAGCAGGCACACGGGGACAGAGGTGCCAACCGCGGCCAGGGCCACGGCACCGCCCTGGACAGCGATGACACCCGCCGCAACCGCGATGACCATCCGGTCGGTTCCCATCATCACGATGTACAGCCAGGTGAGGGTTGCCTTGAAGACTGCCACCGGAATGGCGATGCTCGCCACGGCTGCCGCAGCGCTGATGTGGGCCTCGTGGTCGATGTAGTACGCGGCGACGTGGAGGCCGGCGCCGGTGGCGGCGATGGCCGCGAAAATGGGGATATGGCCGTAGCCGAACAGGTAGGACCGGTGCCGCCGCAGGTGCAGCGCCCGCCCGGCAGGCAGCATGAAGTACACCCACCACATGCCAAAGGCCAACGCCGTTCCGCCGAATCCCACCAGGGCCGCGTCCATGGTCCACCCGCTGTTGGCTACAAACGCGCGCAACGTCTCGATGGCACCGATCAGGCACTCACCCAGGGCAATGATGGCGAGCAGTCCGTACCGTTCGGCGATGTGGTGTGCATGCCATGGGGTGGTTGCCCTGCGCTCGGCAAAATAGGGCGTGGCCATCTCCAGTGCCACCAGCGGAACCACCATCAGGAGGGTGGCGGCAACCCCGGTGTCGAGGATCAGCACCGCCACCCAACCCAACTGGACGATGGCCAGGTACCGGGCGTAGCGCAGGCACGTCTCGCGGCGGGCAGGATCCTGGCGCGCAGCCCGCATCCACTGCGCCACCAGGGCCAGGCGCATCAGGATGTAGCCGCCCACAATGACCCTGTTGTCCACGTGCTGCCCCTCGACGATCGAGTGGAACATCGGTTCGATTCCCATGGTGAGGATCAGGACGCCCACGATCTGGACCATGGTGACCACGCGGAACACCCAGTCGTCCGTGTCGTAGGCGCTGGCGAACCAGGTGAAATTGATCCAGGCCCAGATCACGGCGAACATCGCGAAGGCGAACCCGATTAGCCCGGGCAACACGTGGGCTTCTGCGATTTCATGGGCGAACTGGCTTCCCGCCACGCCAAAGGCAATAACGAACGTCAGGTCGAAGAAAAGCTCCAGCGGGGTGGCTGCCCGGTGTTTCTCATGAGGATCGCGGCCGCCCATGCGCGCGAACGCATGCCGAAGGGGGTTTGAGGACATGCCTCAAAGATAGCCGGACCGGACCCGTTCAGACCCTGCCCAAAGCGTCTATGTCTTCGAGGAAGTCCTGGTGCACCTCGGCGCTGACGGTGGTGCGGGTTTCGGCGATCGCCGCGAGGTAATCCTCTGTGGAGGGCCCCTTCCGTACCGCCTCCCGGACGGACGGCCGCGCATCGGAGGCCAGCCCGCCGTCGCTGTCCTTGCCGTAAACAACGTTTTCGAGAGCCCGCTGGGAGGCGCTCCGCGCGGCATACTCGATGTCCGCCGGGGAGAAGCCCTCGGTCCGCTCCACGAGGAGTTCCACGTCCACGTCATCCACCACGGGGGCGGGGATGAAGCGCTGCCACATGGCCTCGCGGGCCTGCCGGTCCGGCAGGCCGATGGGAATGACGTAGTCGAACCGGCCGTGCCGCAGGAACGCGGTGTCCAGGGCACGGATGAAGTTGGTGGCGCAGACCAGGATCCGGCCGGGCTGTTCCCGGAACGCCGGAATGATCTTCAGCAGCTCATTGGTGACGCCCTGCAGGGGTGAGGGCGGGTCCCCGGCGCGCTGGGAGGCGATCTCCTCCACCTCGTCGATGAAGACCACCGCGTGCTCGAGTTCGGCGATCTCCAGAAAGGTTTCCCGCAGTGCCCCTGCCAGGCCCTGCGGATCCGCGGCGAGGCGGGACGGGAACACCTCCACGAACGGCCACTCCAAGCGGGAGGCGATGGCCTTGGCGAAGGTGGTCTTGCCGGTGCCGGGAGGGCCGAAAAGTACGACGGCGCGCGGCGGCACCACGCCGAATTCGTCCGCGAGATCCGCCTCGGCCAGCGGCAGTACCAGGCGGCGTTCCAGGAGTTCCTTTTCCTTCCGCATCCCGGCGACGTTTTCCCAGAGGTCGCGGGCGAGGACGCGGCCGCCGAGCTGGCCCAGCGCACCGAGCTCCTGCCGCTGCACGGGGATGGTGCGTTCGAAGTAGCGCAGGTTCTTCTTCAGCGCGAAGCCGCGGCCCAGGAATGCTTCCACCCGGGTTTCGGATTCAGGCATCAGGGCGGAGAGCTTGTTCAGCCCGTGCGGGGCCATCCGGTTTTCGACGGCGGCCAGCAGTGAGGTGCCGATGCCCCGGCCGCGGTACTCCGGCAGGGTGGCCAGGAAGACAATCCAGCCCTGGTCGTGCGCGGCACGCCCCACGGCGGCGCCCACCACCTGGTCACCCAGCACCGCCACCACGGCATGGTCCTTCTCGCACGAGGCCAGGACCTCGGAGAGCGCGTACACCGGTTCCACGTTAGTTGCCTTCAGCGTCTCCCACAGGTGCAGGATCCCGTCCAGGTCCGCCGAATGGAAATCCCTGATCCGCCAGTTGGTCATGCCGTCACTCCTGTTGGTTCCCCGTTGAACTGCCCATGGTCTCTACTGCAGCGAGCATAAGCGATGCGATGGACGTTCCCCGTTGCGGTCCCGTTGCATGACGGGCTGCCGGCAGCAGTTCCTTTGGGTGCCAAGCAACTCCGGGGTGCTCCGCAGGGTAGCCGGGGGCGTTGAGCCTGTCCGGCACGAGGAGTAGCGTGTGATGCACATCACCCAAACCCCTAGGAGCAACCATGCCACATCTGGGACGCCGGGTAGGAGCCTTAACGGCTGCACTGGCGATGAGCGTGACGTCCGGAGCCATCATGAGCCCGGCCTCGGCCCACAAGTGGGACGACGAGCCCGAGAAGAAAGCCACAGCCACCGGATACGGGGGAGCGGTCAGCACGGTGGACGCCGATGCTTCCGCTGCCGCCATTAAGGTGCTCCGCAAGGGCGGCAACGCCGTGGACGCCGCCGTGGCCGCGGCAGCAACCCTGGGGGTGACGGAGCCCTACTCAGCCGGCATCGGCGGAGGCGGCTACTTCGTGTACTACGACGCAAAGAGCGGCGAGGTGCACACACTGGACGGCCGCGAAACCGCACCTGCGGCAATGCCGAACGATGCGTTCATCGATCCCAAGACCGGCAAGGCGTACAACTTCTCCCCGGAACTCGTCACCAGCGGCGTCTCCGTAGGCGTCCCCGGCACGGCGGCCACGTGGGAGCGGGCCCTCGAACGCTGGGGCAGCCTGAGCCTCGGCGATGCCCTAAAGCCTGCCATTGACGTGGCAGACAACGGATTCACCGTGGACGGCACCTTCAACCTCCAAACCGAAGAAAACAGGGTGCGCTTCTCCGCCTTCCCGTCCACCAGCGAGCTCTATCTTCCGGGCGGCAAGGCGCCCGCTGTCGGATCTGTCCTGAAGAACCCCGACCTCGCCGCCACCTACCGCTTGCTCGGCGACGAGGGCACTGACGCCTTCTACGAGGGGCCGCTGGCCGAGGAAATCGCTGCGACGGTCCAGAACCCGCCCAAGACGGCAACCACCAAGCTGCCCGTCCCCAAGGGCTACATGACCGCCGAGGACCTGGCCAACTACGAGGTCCTGAACCAGGACCCCACTCATGTGGAATACCGGGGGTACGACGTCTACGGCATGGCACCGTCCAGCAGCGGCGGCACAACCGTGGGCGAGGCCCTGAATATCCTGGCCCCGTTCGAACTGCCTGACCTGGTGAGGGGCAAGGGCAACGCCAAGAACCAGTCCGACGTCCTGCACCACTACCTGGAGGCGTCCGCGCTTGCCTTCGCTGACCGGGCCAAGTACGTCGGCGATCCCAATTTCGTGGAGGTTCCCACGGAGGCGCTCCTCGATGACGTGTTCGGCAAGGAGCGCGCCTGCAAGATCGATCCCCGGAAAGCGGCAGCGAAGCCCGTGCCGGCCGGCGACGTGGCCAATTACGACGGCACCTGCGATGTCGCGCCTGCGGTTGGCGAGGACGCCAAGGACACCGAGAACATCAACACCACCAACCTCACCGTCTCGGATCAGTGGGGCAACGTGGTGGAGTACACGCTCACCATTGAACAGACCGGTGGATCGGGCATTGTGGTTCCCGGCCGTGGCTTCATACTGAACAACGAACTCACGGACTTCTCCACCGAGTACAAGGCGGACGACCCCAACCGGATCCAGCCCGGCAAGCGCCCCCGGTCCTCGATGTCGCCCACCATCGTGCTCAAGGATGGCGACCCATTCCTGGCCCTCGGTTCCCCCGGCGGCTCGACGATCATCACTACTGTGCTGCAGACGCTGGTTAACCGGATCGACCTCGGCATGAGCATTGAAGACGCCGTGGCGGCTCCCCGCGCCTCGCAGCGGAACACCGCCAATGTGACAGCGGAACAGGGCTTCATCGACTCGCCCTCCGGCAAGGTCCTGGCGGCCAAGTTCGGCCACAAGTTCGTAGCGGCCGGCAGTCCCGGCACATCGGCGGCCGAGATCGGCGCAGCAACGGCCATCGAGTTCCATCGCGACGGTGGTGTGACGGCGGTCGCTGAACCCGAACGGCGCGGTGGCGGATCGGCCATGGTGGTCAAACCGGCCAGGTGAGCCGGCGGCTGCCCGCGGGCAGCTGCCCTTAAACCCTGACGGCGGCACCCGGGTCCTGTAGTTCCAGAACCCGGGTGCCGCCGTCGGACGTTAAGAAGCGCTACTTCTTGAAGGTGCCTGCCGGAGGGTTGGCGACCACCGGCGCGACGCCGGTGTGGCCTTCGCGGGTTGCGGCGATCTCATGGATGCGCTTGCGGCACGCGAACCAGCCGAACACCATCAGCACCGAGGCGATGGCTGTGACCATCATGGTCAGCGGTGAGTCGATGAACACCATCACCAGGACACCCACCAGGAAGACCAGGGAGAGGTATCCGGTGAACGGGGCCCCGAACATCCTGAAGGACGGCCGCTCCACCCATCCCTTGTCGGCCCAGCGTTTGAGCTGGATCTGGCACAGGACGATGGTGGCCCACGTCATGATGATGCCTACGGAGGCGATGTTCAGCACGATCTCGAAGGCTTCGGCCGGGACCAGGTAGTTCAGCGGAACACCGAGCAGCGAGACGCCGGCGGTGATGGCGATGCCGCCGTAGGGGACGCCGGCCTTGTTCATGCGGGACGCGAACTTCGGGGCGGATCCGTTCACGGACATCGAGCGCAGGATGCGGCCGGTGGAGTACAGGCCGGCGTTCAGCGAAGACAGCGCCGCGGTGAGGACCACCAGGTTCATGATCACGTCCACGCCCTGGACGCCGATGGAGCCGAAGAACGTCACGAACGGGCTGACGCCCTTCTGGTAGGACGTATACGGCAGCAGCAGGGCCAGCAGGATCACGGAGCCCACGTAGAAGACGGCGATGCGGAAGACCACGGAGTTGATGGCCTTGGGCATGATCTTTTCGGGGTTCTCGGTCTCGCCGGCCGCGGTGCCCACGAGCTCGATCGAGGCGTAGGCGAACAGGACGCCCTGCATGAGGATGATCATGGGCAGCAGGCCGTTGGGGAAGACGCCGCCGTTGTCCGAGAGGAGGCTCAGGCCTACCTGCTGGCCGTCCACCGGGGTGCCGAAGATGACGAAGTACGTGCCCACCAGGAGGAATGCCACCAGGGCGGCGACCTTGATGAGGGCGAACCAGAACTCCATCTCGCCGAACACCTTCACGGACACCAGGTTCAGGCTCAGGACTACCACCAGGGCAATCAGGGCCCAGGCCCACTGCGGGACATCAGCCATCCAGGGGACGTAGTTGCCGAAGAAGTGCATGTACAGCGCGGCCGCAGTGATGTCCACGATGGTGGTGGTGGCCCAATTGATCCAGTAGAACCAGCCGGAAACGAACGCGGCCTTTTCCCCGAAGAACTCACGGGCGTAGGAGACGAAGGAGCCGGACGAGGGCCGGTGCAGCACCAGTTCGCCGAGGGCGCGCAGAATCAGGAACGCGAAGAAGCCGCAGATGGCGTAGGCGATCACCAGCGACGGGCCGGCAGCGTTCAGGCGGCCGCCGGCACCGAGGAACAGGCCGGTGCCGATGGCGCCGCCAATGGCGATCATCTGGATCTGCCGCGGTTTCAGGCTCTTGTGATAGCCCTTGTCCTCGGCATGCAGCGAGGTCTCGGTGGCGTGGGCGTGACCACCGTCGATGACGTGGTCTGGGAGTGGGGACTGACTCATGGGTGTCCTTACAGACGGGGAAAGTTGGGGACTTTACTTGCTGAGGTTGGCGAGCCGTTCCGGGCTCAGGAGTTCCTGCAGTTGGGTGGCTGTGAGCAGTCCGTGTTCCAGGACCAGTTCGGCCACACCCTTGCCGGTGGCGAGGGCTTCCTGCGCGATGGCGGTGGCCGTGGCGTAGCCCAGGTGGGGGTTCAGGGCGGTGACCAGGCCGATGGATTGCTCCACCGTGAGCCGCAGGTGTTCGGTGTTGGCAGTGATTCCACGGATGCAGCGCGCCGTCAGGGTGCGGCAGGCTGCTTCGAGGTGGGAGATGCTCTTGTGGAGGCTGTGGACAATGATGGGTTCGAACGCGTTGAGCTGAAGCTGCCCGGCTTCGGCGGCCATGGTGATGGTGACATCGTTGCCGATCACTTCGTAGGCCACCTGGGAGACCACTTCCGGGATCACCGGGTTGATCTTGCCGGGCATGATGGAGGAACCGGACTGGACGGCCGGAAGGTTGATTTCGCCCAGGCCGGCGCGCGGGCCGGAGGACAGCAGGCGGAGGTCGTTGCAGATCTTGGAGAGCTTGACGGCTACCCGCTTGAGCACGCCGGAGAGGTGCACGAATGCGCCCACGTCCTGGGTGGCTTCGATGAGGTCGACGGCGGTGACCAGCGGCAGGCCGGTGACCTCGGCCAGGTGCCGGCAGGCGGCGTCGGCGTAGCCGGCCGGTGCGTTGAGGCCGGTGCCGATGGCGGTGGCGCCCAGGTTGATTTCGTGGATCAGGAGTTCGGCTTCTGCCAGGCGCAGCCGGTCTTCGCCGATGGTGACGGCGTAGGTGCCGAACTCCTGGCCCAGGGTCATGGGGACTGCGTCCTGGAGCTGGGTGCGGCCCATCTTCACCACGGTGCGGAACTCCAGGGCCTTGGCGGCGCAGGCCTCTTCCAGCTCGGCCAGGGCGTCCAGGAGTTCCCGGGCGGCGAAGATGGTGCCCAGCTTCACCGCGGTGGGGTAAACGTCGTTGGTGGACTGGCTGAGGTTGACGTGATCGTTGGGGTGCAGCCGCGCGTATTCACCCTTGGGATGGCCAAGGATTTCCAGGGCGCGGTTGGCGATGACCTCGTTGGCGTTCATGTTCGACGACGTTCCGGCACCGCCCTGGATGACGTCCACCACGAACTGCTCACCAAGCTTGCCGTCCAGGATGTCCTGGCAGGCCTGCTCGATGGCGGCGGTGCGTTCGGCATCCAGCAGGCCAAGGTCCCGGTTGGTGCGGGCGGCGGCGAGCTTGACCGCTGCCAGGCCACGGACCAGGTGCATGTTGGAGGAGAGCGGCTGGCCGGTGATGGGGAAGTTCTCCACGGCGCGCAGGGTGTGCACGCCCCAGTATGCCTCCGCGGGGACGTCGCGGTCACCCAGCAGGTCGTGTTCGGACCGGAAGTTTTCGGCGGTTGGTGTGATGGTCATGGGGGTCCTTACGGGCTTCGTTGTCTGGTTCGGACAGAAATTAGTTGAGGAAGTCGGTGGCCTGCAGCCGGCCCACTTCGTGGCCGCCGCCCAGCACGGGTGCGGTGGCGATGGGGGCCAGTGGGCCGGTGTCAAGTCCCAGCGCGTCGAGGAGCCGGACCGTGGCCGGCATCCTGGCGCGGTCGCCGCCGTCGGAAATCTTTACGGCCGCTGCACTGCCGTCGGCCAGGCCCACCAGCTGGACGCCTTCGAAGCCGTCCTTGGCCACGGCACCCGGCACCAGGCGCATGAGCTCGGTGACGTCGCGTCGCTCGCCGGCCACCATGTGGGGGTGCTGCTGCATGGCGAGCCCGACGGCGGCTTCCGCGCTTCGGGAAGCGGGCCCGCCGTCGTCGGGGGTTCCCTCGGCCTGGCCGGCGGCGCGCGCAATGAGGCCGAAGGCGCGGGCCATGCCGCGGAGGGTGAGGGCGAACAGCGGGGTTCCGCAGCCGTCGGTGCTGATGGCAGCGGGTTCTTCGCCGGTCAGTTCGGTGACGGTGGCGGCAACGAGCTGCTGGAGCGGGTGGGACGGCTCAAGGTAGTCGCGGACCGGCCAGCCGTTGATGGCGCAGGTGGCGGCCATGGCGGCGTGCTTGCCGGAGCAGTTCTGGGTGAGCTGGGTGGTTTCGCCGCCGTTCCGCAGCCATTCTTCGCGTTCGGCCGTGCCGTAGGGGAGGTCCGTGCTGTTTTCGAGGTCGGTGGCGCTGAGGCCGTGCTGTTCCAGGATGCGGAGGGCGCCGTCGCGGTGGCGGCTGTCGCCGGAGTGGCTGGCGGCGGCCAGGGCCAGGAGGTCTGCCGGGAGGTCCAGCCCGGCCCGGACCATGGCCACGGCCTGGAGCGGCTTGAGCGAGGAGCGCGGGTAGAAGGGGGCCTCCGGGTTGCCGGCGGTTGCGGCGGTGGAGCCGTCCCTGCGCAGGGCGAGGGCCGATCCGTAATGGACGCTTTCCACGAGGCCGCTGCGGACGGCCGCCACCAGGGGAGCGTGCTGCGGCAGGGCCAGGTGGTCCGGGGCAGGGGTGCGGGCAGCGGAAAACGCGGGGGAGGGCATGGTGTCCTTGGGGTTGCTGGTGGGTTATTTGTTGAGGATGGAATCGAGGGCGTGGCCCACGGCTTCCAGGTGGCGGGCCATGGCGGTCCGCGCGTCCCCGGCGGATCCGGCCTCGATGGCGGCGAGGATGTGCTGGTGTTCGATGTCCGAGGCGTGCTGGCGGTCAGCCACCATGTTCAGGGTCTCCGACTGGTGGGCCAGGGCGTCGCGGATATCGGCCACGACGCTTTCGAAGACCTTGTTCCCGCTGGCGCGGGCAATGGCGGCGTGGAAGGTGGAGTCCAGCGCCACCCAGGATTCGGGGTCGGTTTCGGTGGCCATGGCGGCCATGATCTGGCGGAGGGTGTCCAGCTCGTCGTCGGTGCGCCGCTCGGCGGCCAGGCCGGCGGCGGGGATTTCGATGTGCGGGCGGGCCTCGGTCAGGTCGCGGGCGGAGTACTGCCCCAGCGTCAGGTCGTTGGCCACCTTGTTGGCCACCACGAACGTGCCTTTGCCGGTCTTGGTGACCGTCAGGCCCAGGGCGGTGCAGGAGCGGAGCGCCTCCCGGATGACGGAGCGGCTCACGCCGTACTGCTGGGCGAGTGTGGCCTCGGAGCTGAGTTTGCTGCCCACGGGAACCAGGCCGGATTCGATGTCCACGCGGATCGCGTTGAAGACCGCTTCGGCGGCGCTGAGCCGCGCGAGGGGGAACGCAGGCTGTCCTGCTGTCCGGCTGTCTGACAGGTTCACGCTTAAAATATGGCACCGGTCACACGTAGGTGTCAAGCCCCACTTTCCACCGGCTTGGGACGACCGGCACGAACGTGCCGTATTGCCGGACTGGGCTCTACCGCCGCATCACCAGTACTGCTACATTGACCCTAACCGGCACGATCGTGCCTCAGGAGGTACGCATGACGTCAGCAATGAACCTGATTGCAACGGAGGTCCGGGCAAGGCGCACTTCGCTGCGTCTCACCCAGCGGGACCTGGCGGACATGGCGGGTGTATCGGAGCGGTTCGTCCGGTTCGTGGAGCGGGGAAAGCCAAGCGTGCAGCTGGATTCGTTGCTTGCGGTCCTGGACACGCTGGGCCTCGAACTGCGCATTGCCGGCAGGGCCAGCCAGGCGGAGCGTTCCCTGAGCGGCCCGAGCCGTGCCGGGAGTGAAGCGCCGTGAGGCACCGCATCGCCGACGTCTACAAGGCAGGGATCCTGGCCGCCCGGCTGGAGCGGTACGACGGCGGAACGAGGTTCAGCTACCTCCCCGCCTACCTGGCCGGCGGCGGGCCCGCCGTCGCGTCCTCCCTTCCCCTCACCGCCGAACCGGTCATGTCCGCCGCGGGTGCCGCCCCGCCGTACTTCACCGGCCTGCTGCCGGAAGGACGGCGCTTGAATGCGCTGCGCCGGTCCATCAAAACCAGCGCCGACGACGACCTGTCCCTGCTGATCGCGGCTGGCGGGAACCCTGTGGGCGACGTCCAGATCATTGGCCACGGCGAACCCCTGGATCCGGACGAGCATGCGGTGGAACTGGACCCGCGGCAGCCGGTGGATTTCGACGAACTCCTCGGCGACCCGGACCTGATCGATCCCGTGGCGCTCGCCGGCGTGCAGGACAAGCTGTCCGCCGGGATGATCTCGCTCCCCGTGGCCGCCAAGGGGAAGCGGTTCATCCTTAAGCTCAACGCCCCCGAGTTCCCGCATGTGGTGGAGAACGAGTTCGCCATGTTCCGCTACGCGGCCAAGCTGCGGATTCCGCTGAGCCGCGTGGGGCTGATCCGGGACGTCGCCGGGCGGCCGGGCCTGCTGGTGGAACGCTTCGACCGCGTGCCGCCGCTGGAGGCGGCGGCCGGAGCCGGGTCCGACGAGGTGCTGCGGCTCGCCGTCGAGGACGGAGCCCAGGTGCTCGGGCTGTACCCCGCGGACAAGTACAACGTGGGGTACGGGCAGGTGTGCCGGGCACTAGCTGAGCACTGCGCCGCGCCGCTGCCGGCCCTTCGCAACCTTGCCCTCCAAGGTGCGTTCGCCTGGCTGACTGGCAATGGCGACCTGCACGCGAAGAACGTGTCCATGGTGCAGGATCCCCGGGCCGGCTGGGTGATCGCGCCCGTCTACGACATCCCCTCCACGGTTGTTTACGGCGACAAGACGCTCGCCCTGGCCATCGACGGCAAGCGGACGGGCATCTCCCGCCGCCACTTCCTGGGCTGGACCGCGGGCCTCGGGCTTCCGGAGCGCGCCGCAACCAAGGTCATCGAGCTGGCGCTAAGGGCCTCGGGGCCGCTCGTTGCCGACCTTGAGCTAGGGACCGCCTTTACCGGTAACGCGCCGGCGGGAAAGAACGACGGCGGCAGGTCGCCGTTCCCGGACATGGTCACCAGGGCCTGGGTCAAGGAGTTGAAGCACCGCCGCCGGCTGTTCGAAGGGTAGGTCTCCGCGGCCCTGGGCGGGCGAGATGCCCCGCCGGGGGTGGTTCACAGGTGCTGAATGCCTGCCCGCTGCATCGCGTCCTTGTAGATCTCCACGTTCTTGGTCAGGATTTCTTCCTGCTTCGTGTCCGAAACGGCGAAAGCCCGGCCGCCAAGTGCGGTGGCCTTGTAGATCTTGATGCCGTTGTTCTTCAAGGCAGCGTGGTAGGTCTTCTCGTACAGCGTCAGGAAGGTGGATGCGTCGGTTCCGTGGGCGATGATCGCCGAGACGCGGGAGTTGATCTTGAGGAACTGGCGGAACGGGCGGAGGCCGTCCGTCTTTTCCTGGATGCTCAGTGCCGAGGGGCTGCCGCTTTCCCGCACCCAGGGGTACGCGTTCCAGGGCATGACGTAGCGGGGGTCCAGCTCGGCCAGTTCGTAAATCTGGGTGGCGCGGCGTGCGGCCTCATCGTCATTGTTGTGGGACACGAACCCGGATTCGGTGCCCTTACCGGGGCTGACCTGAAGGCTGACGATCCGGCATTCGTCCTCGTCGTGCACCGGATCGATGTACGGGACGGTGGAGCCCGGCTTTTTCTCCATGAGTTCCTCGCAAAGCTGGGTTACCTTCGCGATGTTCGGTTCCTGTAGCAGGGCTTTCTTTTCGTCCCAATCAATCGTCACGATCTCTCCCTCAGCAGCACGGCGTCCAGAAACAGGCGTCTGATGCCACTCTACGCTTCTCCGCAGAGGGGTGGGCAGGGGAAAAACACTGGCGGGGTCCGGCCGCCGTGGTGGCCGCCGTCGGCGATGCTGTTCAATAAGGAGCGTGCAGTTCACCAGGAAAGGCCTGAAAACCGATGGTTTCGCAGGCTTCAGGCCCATCGACGATCTCGACATCATGCGCATCCCGCAGGGAACCGGGCTGTTCGTCGTCGTTGCGCCGGCAGGGTTTCTGCCCCGCTTCCTGAAAAGGAGCACCGCCGGCGTCTTCAAGAAAAGGCAGCCGACCCTCCCCGAACCGGAGCTCCGGGCCGAGTGGGTCGAATCGGCATCGGTCCTTTACATCGGCAAGGCCGGCCCCGGCAGCAAGGGCAACCGGGGACTGAGGCGCCAGATCCAGGAATTCGTTGATTTCGGTCGAGGGAAACCGCCGGGCCACTGGGACGGAAGGCTCATTTGGCAGCTGGCCCAGGCGGCTGACTTGGTTGTGGCCTGGAAAGAGCTGCCGGCTGAGAACCTGAACCAGGTGGAGGCCGCCTACCATGCAGGCTTTGTGGCGGAGTTCGGGAAACTGCCGTTCGCCAATCTTGTCCAGGCACGCGGCAGCGCTCCCGCCTGACCTGGAAGGCTGCCTGGGGCGGTCACGGTTCAGCCGTCCTGCGGAGCCGCCCATCCGGCGTCGTACGTGAAATGCCCGCCCACCAGCGTTGCCGCGACGGGCATGGCAGCCAGCCCGGAGTCCGGAACCGCCAAAGGGTCGGCGTCAAGAAGCACAAGGTCGGCCGGGCTGCCCACCTGCACGGTGCCGCGGCCCCGGGTGGAGGCGGCCAGCGCCTGTTCGCGGGTGATGGCTTCCTGCGGCTGCCAGGGATCGCGGCCGTCGAAGGAAGACCGGGTGGTGGCAGCCGACACCGCTGTCCAGGGATCGAGCGGAGCCACCGGCGCATCCGATCCCAGCGCCAGCGTGGCACCGGCGTCCAGGAGCGACCGCAGCGGAAAGGCCCGGTCTGTCCGCCCGCGCCAGTTGGCTTCCGCGGCGTCCCGGTCGTCGAGCGCATGCACCGGCTGCACACTGGCCACCACGCCCAGGGCTGTGAAACGGGCAAAGTCCTCCCGCAGGACAAACTGGGCATGCTCGATCCGGCCACCTGTGCCTGCATGCCCGAACGCGTCCAGGGCCACCCGGTTGGCGGCATCACCGATGGCGTGGACTGCCGGGACGAACCCGGTGTCCCGCGCCCGCCGCAGCAGGGCACGCAACTCGTCAACGGGAACGGTCAGCAGGCCGTGCCCGCCAAACGGATACGGATCCACGCAGTATGCGGTCCGGGTGTTCAGGGACCCGTCAATCAGGATCTTCAGCGGGCCGGTGCGCAGCAGGCCATTGCCGCCGGAAACCTCCCGGCCCGTCCGCAGGCCTTCCGCCGCAGCCCGTTCCAGGTCCGCCGGGTACACGCCGGCCTCCACGCGCAGGCTGTCGAAACCGGCGGCCATCCGCCGCAGCCACGGATCGCGGTTCCACGTCATCTCAAAATCCACCACACCCACCACGCCCCTGGCGGCGGCACTCCGGGCGGCCTGGCTGACCCAGCCGTCCACCACGGCATCCGGCAACCGGCCCAGCTCGCGGGTCAGGAGGAAGGCAGGTTCCTCGCGGAGCAGCCCCGAAGCGTCCACCTGGAGCGCGTAGCGGCGGGCGGCAGCCGTATTCACCCACACGCAGTGCAGGTCGTGGCTGATGAGCGCGGCCGGCCGTTCCCCGGCGGCGGCATCGAGCATGGCCAACGTGGGCGCATCCGGCCAGAGGGCATCACGGAAGCCCACCCCCACAGCGGTGATCGGGTGGCCGGGTCCGCTCCCCTCCGCGCCAGCGGTATCCGCGGCAATGAAGCGCCCGACGGCGGCGGCGGCCTCCCGCGCGGACGTCACTGCGGCGAGGTCAAGCCGGTTCGCGTGAAGGGCCCATTGGGTGAAATGGACATGTTCGTCCCACAGGCCCGGGATGAGGAACCGGCCGGCGCAGTCAACAGTCCGTAGTGGCCGGGCCTTGTGCGCCAGCGTCCCCGCCGGGCTGATCCCCGCCACCACCCCGCCGCGGAGGTGCACATCGAGGGGTGCCTTCGAGCCGGGGCGGCGTACGGAGGCCAGGACGAGGTCCGCAGCAGCCGCCGTCACCGTGTTGCCGTCACTGGGTTGGTGTCACCGTGCTGCAGCCACGGGATCTGGTCACTGCCCACGGCACGTCACGCGGACCCGCGGAGGCGGTCCATCTCCCGGCGGTCCTTCTTCGTGGGCCGGCCGGTGCCCCGGTCCCGCTGCGGGATGCCCAGCGCGGGGGCCACGGGCCGTGGCGGGGTGTGGTCGGTGAAGCAGTGCGACGCCACTTCGGCACCGACGCGTTTGACGATCAGGCGGCGGACCTCGAGGATCCGTTCGTAGCCGGGCATCCGGACGGTCACCGTATCGCCCGTGACGAGGGTGGCCGATGCCTTGGCCGGTGTTCCGTTGAGGCGGACGTGGCCGGCGCGGCAGGCCGCGGTGGCGGCTGAACGCGTCTTGTAGGCGCGGATGGCCCACAGCCACGCGTCGATGCGGGCGCTGGCGGGGGAGGAGGGAAGGCTCGTCATGGTTGGCACCGAGTATAGCCCCGGCGCCCGGGCCCCAGCCCTAGGCGACCGTCACCCGGACCTGCTGCACCAAGTTGTTGGCCATGCCCTGGTAGTTCCAGTTCTGATCCAGTGGCTGGGTGGCGCCGGTGGCATCGGTGGCGCGGCAGGACAGCACGTGTTCGCCGGGCTCGGCCACCCACGGCAGGTTCCACTTCCGCCACGCGAATCCGCCAAGCGGCTTCTCGAGCTGCGCCGGCAGCCAGGCCCCGTCGATGCCGATTTCCACGCCGGTCACCGCACCCTCCCCGGACCACGCCCTGCCCTGCAGCAGGACAGGGCCGGCGGCCAGGGTCCGGTTCCGTGTGAGGAAGTCCGGAATGCCCGGCGGAACCATCAGCGAACGTACCCTGATGCGCGAAACCGGCGTGCCGGCGTCGTCCGCGGAATCCTGGTAGCGGTAGGCGATGTGCTGCTGATAGCCCGTAAAGGGGGTGGTGACCACTTCGATGGACTCCAGCCACTTCACGCTGGCCATGCCGTACCAGCCGGGCACCACAAGGCGCAGGGGGTAGCCGTGCTGGGGCGGGAGCTCGTGGCCGTTCATCGCGTACGCAAGCACGATGTCGGCCCGCATGGCCTCGCGGATCGGCAGGCTGCGTGCGTACCGCTGGCGGACGCCGCCCTGGATCCCGGCATCGGCACCGGTAAAGACGACTTCCCGGGCGCTGGGCAGGACGCCCGCTTTCCCCAGCAGGTAGGCGAGCGGGACACCCGTCCAGTTCGCCGTCCCCACGGCTTCGAGGACCCAGGGCTGGCTGACGGGGCGGGGACTGAGCAGGGACCGTCCGTTGCCGGCGCACTCAAGCGTCACGGGAACGGTGATGGCCGGGTCCTTGTGCAGGGCCGCCATGCCCAGTTCCAGGGACCGTTCCACCGCCCCGCCGATCAGCAGGTGCCAGGACGCCGCATCGATGTCCGGAATATCGAAGTGCGTGAGGACATAGTGCAGGCCCGGTGGCGTGACATCACGGCGCAGCGCCTCCAGCGGCATGGAGTGGTTGCGGGCCGAAAGTTGGAGTTCCTCCGCGGTCAGCGGGCCGGTGGTGGGCCCGGAGGGCACCGTGCCCTCCGGGGTTTCCGCCTGGGTGGACTGCAGGTTGGCTTGGGTCTGCGTCATGGCGCTGCGATTCTGTGGGCGGACGGCGGGGCGGTGCTCCCTTTGCCTCTGGTTTACGCCCGCCCCGCGCGCCCGTCAACGCCCTAAAGACGCAAGAACAGCTACAGCACGGGCCGGGTCAGGAACTCCGCCAAGCTGATGGGGTCCCTGCCGGTCAGGCCGTGTATGTCGGGGGAAACGCCCGCCATCTCGCCGGCCGCCATGGCGGTGTAGGTGCTGACCCAGGCATCCACCTGCCATTTTGGTGCGTTGTAGGGTGCCCGCGACGCGTAGGCTTCCTCCAGCGTCTCCGCCTGGTAGGTGACGTTCCTGCCCGTGCCTTCGCTGATGATCTCCGCAGCCCGTGCCATGGTGAGCTCTTCGGGGCCGGTGAGCTGGTAGGTCTTGCCATTGTGGATGGCGGGGTCGCGCAGCACTGCAACCGCACTGCGCGCAATGTCCTCCCGGGCAACTCCGGAAAACACGCCGTCACCGGCCGGGCCCCTGATTACCCCCTGGTCATCGGTCATCAGGGGCAGGAAGTCCAGGTAGAAGTTGTCCCGCAGGAACGTGTAATCCATCCCGGAGGACCGGATCCGTTCTTCGGTGGCGTAATGGTCCCGGGCCAGCGTGAACGTGGCATCCGGGGCCGCCCCGTAAAAGGACGTGTACACCACGTGCTCCACCCCGGAGCCGGCCGCGGCATCCACGAACGCAAAGTGCTGCTGCAACCGGTCCTCCGCCTCGGCGGCGGACACCATGAACAGCACCCGGACCCCCTCAAGGGCCCTCCGGGCGGCATCCGCGTCCCCGTAGCTGCACACGGCCGCGGCCGCCTGCTCCAGGTCGGGCGCGCGGGACGGGTCCCGCACCAGCAGCCGCTGGGCGAAGCCGGCGCCCGCAAGCTCCCGGGCCACCATGCCGCCCAGCCCGCCGGTAGCGCCGGTGACCGCAAGGCCCGGCAGGTCCGCCGCCATGCGCCTAGGCTTCCCGCGTGGCGGGTGACTTGGTCTGGGCGGGGTCGCGTTCGGCAAGTGCGCCGATGGCGTCGTCGATCTTCTTCAGCACGTCCGGTTCCAGCCTCACACCGGCGGCAGCCACGCTATCGGCGATCTGCTCCGGCCGGGAGGCGCCCACAATGGCGGACGCCACGTTGGGGTTCTGCAGCACCCATGCGACAGCCAGCTGCGGCATGGACAGGCCTGCCTCCTCGGCGACAGGCTTGAGGTCCTGCACACCCTGCAGGACGTCGTCGCGCATCCACCGCGAAATCATCTTGGCGCCGCCCTTTTCGTCGGTGGCGCGGCTGCCCTCAGGCGCGGGCTGGCCGGGCAGGTACTTGCCGCTCAGGACACCCTGCGCCATGGGTGACCAGACGATCTGGGACACGCCCAGTTCCTCCGACGCCGGTACCACCTCGGCTTCGATGACGCGCCAGAGCATGGAGTACTGCGGCTGGTTGGAGATCAGCTGGAAACCCAGTTCCCGTGACAGCTTGTGCCCCTCCCGGAGCTGGTCCGCGGTCCACTCGCTGACGCCGATGTAGAGTGCCTTGCCCTGGCGGACGATGTCCGCGAACGCCTGCATGGTTTCCTCGAGCGGCGTTTCGAAGTCGTACCGGTGGGCCTGGTAGAGGTCGATGTAGTCCGTCTGCAGCCGGCGCAGCGAGCCGTTGACGGAATCCATGATGTGTTTGCGGGACAGGCCAAGATCGTTCTTGCCCTTGGGGCCGGTGGGGCCGAAGACCTTCGTGAAGATCTCCAGCGATTCGCGGCGCTCGCCCTTGAGGGCCTCGCCCAGGACCGTCTCCGCCGCGGTGTTGGCGTACACGTCGGCGGTGTCGAAGGTGCTGATGCCGGCGTCGAGGGCGGCGCGCACGCACTGGGAGGCGACGTCATTCTCCACCTGGGAGCCGTGCGTCAACCAGTTGCCGAACGTGATTTCCGAGACTTTGAAACCGCTGTTTCCGAGGTATCTGAATTCCATGGGCTTCACGCTAGCGGAGATGGTTGCTCAGGGTAAGGGCCGTCCGCCGTTCCGTGCGGCGTCGGATTCCGTCCGCTTCTGCTCCTGGCCATGCTTGAGTACCTGCTGGGCGGAAAGGGACACCAACGATCCGGTGTCCAGCGGCGGCAGCACCTGCGGAGCCTGTGGCTTCGTGAAGGAATGCGGGACTTCGCGGACGGGGCGGTGGTTGTGCAGTGCTGATTCCACGAGCGGCGCCACAGACTCCACTTTCTCCGCCGGAACGCCGGGATCCGGGAGGTCCCGCACGGAGAGCTTGATTTCAGGGTTCGCGGCGCGCTCCCGGGCCGTGGCGCGGGCGTCGGCTTCGGCTACGGCGGAGGCCCAGTCCTCGGCCAGGACAGGTTGTTCGCGGCGGGTTGGGGATTTACGGACGACGGCGGCGCCCAGCGCCGATTTCGCCAGGGCGGACTTCGCGAAAGCGGACTTCATGCGCGCTGGCTTGAGTGCCGCAGGCCAGCCCCGCGGTGCGGACGCGGATCCTGCCGGAGCGCCGTCGCCGGACTCGGAACCGGGCTCGGCAAGGCGGGTGCCGTACAGCTGGACCAGGGGCATCCCGTCCTTCCGTTTGCCTTTGCCGAACAGCCGCATCATGACGACGGCGGCCAGCCGGCCCACACCAGCGAGGAGCAGGGTGATGACGCCCAGGAGGAAGAGGATGAAGAAGATCAGGAAGGCGACGCCCACCGTGCCCAAAAAGGTGAGGTTGAGGACGAGCGTGTCCGGATTTTCCACGTGTCATCTCTCCTCTCTGCCTTCAGCTGGGCCCGCGGCGGCGCCCCCACGAACGGCAGCAGCTTCGTATCCACCTTACGGATTTTTGCGCCGCCGTGCCCCCGGCGCGGCGGCCGTCCGCGGGGTTGTAGCAAAGCCGTTACCGGATATGACAGCATCCCGGTATGACAAAAATCGGAGCACAGGACCGTTGCCCCTGCCTGTCCGGGGATCAGTACGCCTCCTGTTGCGGCCGGTTCCATTCAGGCGGGGCCGAAGCAGCCACAGCGGAGCAACTGATGCGCTCCCGGTACACGGCTTTTGTGCTCCTGGACCGGGACTACCTGCTCCAGACGTGGCACCCGGACACGGCCCCGGGGAACCTGCAGTTGGACCCGGACATGCAGTGGCGGCGGCTGGACATTGCAGCCACCGGCGGTGGCGGGCCTTTCGACACCGCGGGAACGGTGGAGTTCAAGGCGCACTACCGGCACACGGGTGAGCGCGGGGTGCTGCATGAGGCCAGCAGGTTCGTCCGTTCGGACGGCCGGTGGTTTTACGTGGACGGGGACATCCTGGACTGACTATTCGTCGTAGTCGCTGTCCGGTGTGAATCCTGCCCGGTCAACCTTCCGGTGGAAGTGCATCCCGGCCAGCCCGCCCAGCACGGCGCCCACCAGCGCAACCGCGGCCACCACGACGGCGGCGATGATGCTGGTGGTGGTCAGTTCACCCTCGTTGATGGGGATCCGCGGGAAGCTGTTGAGGTTGGCCAGCACGTTAAACTGCTGTCCGGCCACCAGGCCCAGGATGGCGATCGCGATGGCGGCAATCAACGCCCAGACCCACACCATGAGGCCCTGCTTGGCGCCGTTGAAGCGCGCCATCCGGCCGGCCACGTAGCCGCCGGAGTAATAGGAAACAAACAGGATCACCAGCAGCACAATGATGCCCACCAGGCCCACCGTGCCGCTGTTTTGGGTGGCCTGGTTCACAGCTTCATTGACATCTGTGTTGTTGGCCAGCCCCACGGCGGTGCCGGCAGCGGCCACCAGGGCGGTGAGCAGGACGGCCATGCCGGTTGCAGTCAGCCAGCCAAAGAAGGCGGAACCCACCTTGATGCCGCCGAACTGCTCCTTCTCCCGGGCGATCGCGGTTTCGCGGTCGGTCAGGTTGGGGTTCACGGCTGCGGCCGGGACAGCTGCGGTCCGCGTGGCCCCCGCGGATCCGCTGCGGTCCGCATAATCCCGGTCGGTGTCGGCCCGCTCGGCGTAGACCTCCTGGGGGTAGTCGCGTTCCGCGGATGCGGCCGGCGCCTCGGAGTACGGCCGCGTGGCATCTCCGGCGGACGTCCGGTCGATGGGACGCGTTGCATTGTCCGCCGGGGTCCGGTCGATGGAGCGGGTGGCCTGGCTGTCCGCGTCACCGGCACGGCCGTTTTCGCTGCGCCCGTCCTGCCGCGCTCGCCGGGGAGGGAGGTTCTCTGGGTCCGTTGAGCTGCTCATGGATCCACTCAACCACCGCCCCACCCCGATAGCAAGGATGCTTACGGTTCCGTGACCTGCGGTTCTACCGGTATCTGCGGTGCAGGTTGTCCTTCGCCGAGGGCCCATGGGAGGCGTCGGCAATCCACGGCCCGGTGCCCTCGGACTGGTCCAGGACCCCTTCCTCCAGCCAGGCGTAATCCCCGGCGAGGACCTTGCGCGTGAGGCGGTGGTCGCCGTCGTCCGTATTCCGCCAGAGCTGGTCGAAGTATTCGTCCACGCGCACCCGCGCCTGCTCGCAGTAGGCTTCGGCGAGTTCGTAGGCGCTCGCCGCCCGCCCGGGATCTGTGCGCAGCAGCATCTCCGCACGCGAGCAGCACGCGGTCATGGCGAACAGTTCAGCACCGATGTCCACCACGCGGCCCAGGAAGGCCTGTTTGCGCTCGAGCTTCGCCTGCCACCTGCCCATGGCATAGAAGGTCTGGCGGGCGAGCCGCCGGGAGGAGCGTTCCACGAACCGCAGCTGCCGGGCCAGCCGGCCGAACTCGCTGTAGGAGCGCGGGTCCATCCCGGCGCCGGCCACCAGCTTGGGCAGCCACTTGGCGTAGAAGCCGGAGGCGCCGACGGCGGCCTTGGCCTTATCGGACAGGCTCGCATCCATTGAGGCCAGGTCCCCCGCGGCGGCCAGGTGCGCATCGACAGCTTCACGCGCGATCAGCAGCCGCATGATCTCGGAGGACCCCTCAAAGATCCTGTTGATCCGCAAGTCCCGCAGCTGCTGCTCGGCGGGTACTGCACGCTCGCCGCGTGCGGCCAGGGACTCCGCGGTCTCGAAACCGCGCCCGCCACGGATCTGGACCAGCTCATCAGCGATCTGGCAGCTGATTTCCGTGGCCCACAGCTTGGCCAGGGCGGCCTCGATCCGCACGTCCTTCTGGCCGGCGTCCGCAAGCTCGGCGGCGAGCTCGAACACGGCATCCAGTGCGAAGGCGGAGGCCGCGATGAAGGCGATCTTCTTACCCACCGCTTCGTGCTCGCCCACGGGCCGCCCCCACTGGGTGCGGGCGTTGGACCATTCGCGGGCGATCTTCAGGCTCCAGCGGCCGGAGGCGACGCACAGCGCAGGCAGGGCGAGCCGCCCGGTGTTAAGGGTGGTCAAGGCAATCTTCAGGCCCTGCCCCTCGCGGCCAAGCCGGTTGGCCGCGGGCACCCGGACCTGATGGAAGCGGGTGACGCCGTTTTCGATCCCGCGCAGGCCCATGAAGGCGTTCCGGTTCTCCACCGTGATCCCGGGTGAGTCCATTTCCACCACGAAGGCGCTGATCCCGCCCTTATGCGGGGTGCCGTCGGCGTCCGTGTGCGCCGGGACCACCGCCATCACCACCACCAGTTCCGCGATCACCCCGTTGGTGGTCCACAGCTTCACGCCGTCCAAAAGGTAGGCCTCGCCGTCGTCCGTGGGTGTGGCGGTGCTGCCCAGCCTGGCGGGGTCGCTGCCCACATCCGGTTCGGTGAGGAGGAACGCGGTGATGGCGCCGGCCGCGCACCGCGGCAGGTACTCCTTTTTCTGTTCCGGGGAGCCGAACACCTTGACCGGCTCGGGTACCCCAATGGACTGGTGCGCCGAAAGGAGCGCGCCGAGGCTCGGGTGGACGCTGCCCAGCAGTGCAAGTGCGCGGCCGTAGTACACGAGTGAGAGGCCCAGCCCGCCGTATTCCTCGGGGATCTTCATGCCGAAGACGCCCAGGTCCGCCAAACCGCGGATGTATTCGTCGGGAATCTGTGAAGCACGCTCGATCACCCGGCCGTCCATGGTCCGGGCATATGCGGTGAGCCGGGCCATGAACGCTTCACCACGCTCCACATCCGCAGAATCGGACGTGGGCCACGGGTGGACCAGGCTGAGGTCGAAGGTGCCCAGGTAGAGGCCTTTGGCGAAGCTGGGCCGGTCCCATCCGGTCTCCCGCGCGGCCTCGGCCACGGCACGGGCTTCATCCGCGGTGACTCCGGAGCCGATCTTGCCGGCGGGGACGGGCGTTTCTTCAGCCGGCGCGTCAGTGGACGGGCTGTGCGTGGCGGAGGTCATGGGTTATCTCCTTGGCCCGAATGGCCGGTGAAGCCATGGATCCGCCGGGTTGGAGAACCCTTCAGCTGTCCCTCAATATTACCCGCGGGTAAGTTCCGGTGCTAGGGGAAGGCTGGGCCGGAAAGTCCGCAGCCACGTCCACGCTCTTTGCATGATGCACCAGCCGGTCCCAGCCGGCATTGATGCCGTGGACCACCGCCAGGAGCGTGCTGGACACCACCACCCACGCGAGCTTTCCCGTACCCAGCAGCAGGAGCGCAACCAGCCCCGATGCCAGGACGAAGGCGGCCAACAGGCCGCCAAAAGCCAGGGTCCCGATGAAGACCAACGTGGATGTGTCCAGAGCGCTCAAATCAAACTGCATGTGTCCCCCTGCGGCGTTGCTGTGGTGAGAATCTGCTGTGGCCAAGCGGCGAAGGCCGGTAGCAGAAACTGTAGGGTGGGCCCCGCGCGGCGAGCCAGAGCGCGGCAGCAGGAAACAGCTGTTGATACGGGATCGATACCCTACCGCCAGGTAGGTCACGGAGTGGTTGCGGCGGTCCCCCCGAACGCGCTGCGTTAACCTTGTAGTTGGCCGTTTTCCGGTCCGACCCCGTAGCCCGCCCCGCCAACAGCCCAAGGAGAATGTGTGCCCCGCTCCGCCAGGTCATCCGCTGACGCCATCAGCGCCCGGCTCCGGGACCTCGAACTCCTCACCAAGGGACCCGCGTGGGCCCTCACCCGCTCGGCGCCGTGGGTCATCGCGGTGCTGCAGGCGTCCTTCACCCGCACCCGGCCGCAGCTTCCGCTCGAGGAATTCCATGCCGACGTCGACTCCTTCCTTGAGGAGCTCCGCCGGCAGGACCCCGGGCTGGGTGGCGGCGCCAACGGCAAGTCGTTCGGCGACGAGTGGACGCGCCGGCAGTTCCTGACCCGCCGGAACCAGTCGGGCCAGATCGTCTACGAAGTCACCGAACCCGCCGCCCGCGTGCTCGCCTTCCTGGACAGCCTCTCCAGCGAACGGTCCACCCTCAACGGGTCCCGGCTGGGTACGCTGCTAGGCGATGTCGAGAAGCTCGCCAATGAGACCAACCCGGACCAGAGCGCCCGGCTTGAGGCCCTTGAGGAGGAAATCGGCGAGCGGCAACAGCTGATCGAGGACATCAGCAGCGGCGAGTTCGACGGCCTGCTCGATGACGACCAAGCCGTGGAGGCCGCGGGCAACATCCTGGACCTGGCCGCCAGCCTGCCCGCCGACTACAAGAAGATGCGCGACCGGATCGAGGAACTGGTGGGCGGCCTCCGCAACCAGATCATCGAGGAGTCGCTGACCAAAGGCGCCACCATGGCGCAGGTGCTGGAAGCGGACAAGCGGCTCCGCCAGAGCCCGGAAGGCAGGACGTTCCGGTCCTTCACCGCGTTCCTGGAGGATCCGCAGCAGCAGCTTCGCTTCCGCTCGGCCATCGGCGAAGTCCTCGGCCGGCAGTTCGCGGACGACCTCTCGCCGGAAGACCGCGAAACACTGAAGAACTTGGTGGCCGAACTCCGCCAGCAGCACAGCCAGATCCAGCGTATCTACGGCAAGCTCAGCGAAAGCCTCAACACGTACGTCCAGAGCGACGACTTCCGCCAGTCGGTCCGGCTGCGGCAGGTCCTGCGCGAAGCCGAGCACGCCATCCGGTCCCTGCCGTACGAACGCGACCGGCCAGGCTTGGTTCCCGGACCGGTCCTGTACAACGCGGGCTTCGAGGCGCTGTCCATGGTGAAGCTGTTCGACCCCGACGAATTCGCCGCACCGCCCAAACTTGCCGATCCCATCGCGTTCAGCGACTCGGACCGTGTGCGCTCGCCGAGGACCGGCAAGGCCAAACCGGCGGTGGTCCGCGCCGCCATGGCAGGAGCCAGGACCCTGGGCGACGCCTGGGAGCAGCTGCCGCAGGAAGAGCAGCACATCAACTCCATCCGCGCCCTGCTGTCGGAGGCCCTGCACGCCGGGGCCGACTTCAACCGCAGCGATTTCGAGGGCCTGGACTTCGAACAAATAGACGGCTCCATCCGCAGGGCCTACCTCCCGGTGGTCACGCTCGCAAAGGATTCAGATGACTGAAGAGATCACGACGCCGGCAGCTGAGCAGGTGGGGAGCGAAACCCCCGAGCCGGTGGTTGAGCCCGTCGAAACCGCGGACGCTCCGATGCCGGCCAGCCACGTCACCGCAGCAGTCTCGCCCCGCGACACCTTCGTGGACGGAGCCGCGCTGTTCCCCGGCGACACCGGGGTGCTGAACATGAAGGTCCGGCAGGCGCTGGTGAAGCTCCTCAAGGGCCCGTACATTGATGGCGGCCGGGACGAGAAGCTGTGGACGGTCCTCCTGGACAACCAGGTGATCCTGCGCAGCCGCCTTTCGGAGCTGTTCCTCAGCATGCAGCTGGACCATGAACGGAAAATCGCCGTCCTGCGCCCGGTGGATCCGGACGTGATCGGCGGCAGCGCCCGGTCCAGCATCCTGCGTCAACAGCGGGCCCTCAGCCGGGTGGAAACCATCGTGCTGCTCCGGTTGCGGCTCCTGCTGGACCGGCACGTCACCGCCCAGACTGACCCCACCATCACCCGCGAGGAAATCACGGACCTGGTGGCGCACTACCAACCGTCCGGCCAGCAGGACGCCCTCCGCGACTCGGACGTGGTCACCCGTGCGATCACCAAGCTCCTGGCCCGCCAGCTCCTGCTGCCCACGGGCCTTGACGACGTGTACACCATCTCCAACGCCCTGCCCCTGGCACTGCCGTTCGAGAACATCGGAGACATCCCGGCCCACATCGAAGCCCTGGTGGCCGCGTCAACGGACCAGTCCGGAACCGAACCCCTCCTGGACCTCGAAGCAGATCCGGTGGCTGAGCCCGCCGATAACGGGGACGACGACACCGACGACACAGAGGCAGCGAAGTGACCATTCCGAGCATGCTCCCGCTGGGGGAAGAGACGAACCCCGGCCAGATGCGGCTGGCGCTGGTCCAGGTGGTCAACTGGGGCACGTTCCACGGCGCGCACACCATGCGCGTGGACCGGAACGGAACCCTGCTGACCGGTAACTCCGGCGTGGGAAAGTCCACCCTCTTCGACGCCATGCTGCGCGTCTTCGATGCGAGGCCGCGGTCCAACGAGGCCGCCGCCCAGCGGTCCGGCGGTGCTGTGGAGGACAAGCGCACCACGTTCACGTACATGCGCGGCAAGGTGGGCGACAAGGCCGTGGGCGAGGGCTCGGCAAGTGCCTTCCAGCGCCCGGGTGCCACCTGGTCCGCCGTCGGGCTGACGTTCGACAACGCTGCGGGCACCCGGGTGACCGTCTCGGCACTGTTCGACCTGCCGAAGAACGGCACGGAATCCAGCGTGGGCCGGTTCTACCTGATCGACAATGTTCCGCTGGACCTCGATGCGATCGAAGGCATCGCGGACAAGCGGTTCACGAAAGGCGCGCTGGAAACGATTTTCCCGCACGCCCAGGTGTTCGATGTCCACAAGGCCTTCGCCGAGCGGTTCCGGCGCCTGCTGGGCATCAGCTCGGACCAGGCGCTTCCGCTGCTTCGGGTCATCCAGGCGGGCAAAGGCCTGGGCGGCAGCGTCAACACGTTCTTCCGCGACCAGGTGCTGGACGCCCCGGCAACACTGACGGCGGCTGACGACGTGGTGGAAGAGTTCAGCAACCTGATGTCCATCCGCCAGCGCCTCGAAGACGTCCGGCAGCAGCGCGACCAGTTGGCGCCGGTTCCGGGGCTGAACCGCGAGTACGCCCAGTCGCTCCTGGACGCCAACCGGCTCCGGGAGCTGGCCGGCGGCGAATTCGAGTCGTACAGGCAGCGGCTCGCCGTCACCGTCCAGCAGAAGATCCTGGCCCGGTTCAAGGAACTGGCGCAGGCCAAAGCCAAGGAGCTCGGCGCCGAGCGTTCGGTCCGCGACGGCCTGGCCAAGGACCTGCGGCAGCTGGAAACCGACTACAACAGCCAGGGCGGCAACGCGATTTCCGCCATCGAGCAGTCGCTGGAGAACGCCAGGGTGGGGCTGCGCCTGCGCAGGCAGGTGGAGCAGGCTGCCCAGCAGGCATTGTCCGACGCCGGGCTGCAGCTTGAGTGGACGGCCGCGGGCTGGGAGCAGGCACACGAGCAGGCCGCCGCCCGATCCGCGGAACTGAAGGACGATTCGCAGGCGCTGCAGGAGCTGCGGTTCGAGGCGTTCGACGCCCACGCCAGCCGCAAGCGCGAACTGGCCGCGGCTGAGCAGGAACTGGTGTCGCTGAAGACGCGAAAATCCCTGCTGCCGCCGTCGAGCATTGAAAACCGTGCCGCCATTGCCGCGGCCACCGGCATCCCGGAGGACAGGATGCCGTTCGCCGGTGAGCTGATGGACCTGGCCGAAGGGGAGGAGCGGTGGCGGCCGGCGGCTGAGCGTGCGCTCCGCAACCTGGCCACCACGCTGCTGGTCCCGGGCGAACATTTTGGTGCCGTCACCCGCTACCTCAATGACCACAACGTCCGGGGTGCGCTGCGGGCCGTGGACGTCTCCAAGCCCCTCGCCGGCGGTGCGCTGGCAGTGGAGGACGCGCGCGACGGCGACCTGCTCACCAAGCTGGACATCCTCGCCAGCGGTGCGGCTGCCGAGGCCGGGGAATGGGTGCGCGAACGCATCGCCATCGACTTCGCCTACCCCTGCGTGGAAGACCCGGACCAGCTCGCCGCGCTGGACAGGGGCCTGAGCCTGGGCGGTGTGGTCAAGCGGAACCGCCACACCGTGGAGAAGGACGACCGGTTCACCAGCCGCCAGGACTACGTGCTGGGGTTCGACAACGCCGCGAAGCTGGAACTCGTGGCCGGCCAGGTGGAGGACCTCCGGCAGGAAGTGGCCAAGGCAGCCGAGCTGGCGCAGAGCCGGGAGGATTCCCACCAGGGCATGAGCCGGCAGCTCGAAGCGCTCCGCCGGATCGCCGAGGACGACAGGCCCTGGGACCAGGTCTCGGCAGCCGTCGCAGCCGATGAACTGGCGGGCATTGAGCAGCGGCTCAAGGATGCCCTTGCAGCCCAGGCGGACCTGGAGCCGCTGCGGGCCACCATCGAGGAGGTCCGGCAGAAGCACCAATCCAGCACCGAGTCCGCGGCCGTGCTGCAGAGCGAGTACAAGGCCCTCGACAGGCAACTGACCGCTGCCGATTCGCTGCTGGAAGCCGCGCGGCACCGCCTGGCCGGGGCGCCGCCGTCGGACGCTACCGTGACGGCGCTGGAACCGTACTTCGCCGACTTCGGCGACGTGACGGAGATGCACGAGCTGGACAACCTTGCCAACCGCGTACGGACCGCGCTCCAGGGCGAGCTGCACACCGCAGAATCCCGTGGACAGGCCACCGCGGAGCGGCTCACCCGCATCTTCGAGGGGTTTGTGCGGGAATGGGGCAGCGCCATCTCCGCCGATCATGGCACCAGCATTGGCGCGGCCAGCGAGTTCGAAGCCCGCTACCACGCGATCGTCAATGACGGCCTGCCGGCGCAGGAAGCCGAATTCAGGCAATTCTTCAACCAGCGCACGCATGAATCCTTCAGCACCCTGCTGCACCTCCTGGACGAGGAACGCCGCTCCATCACCAGCCGGATCCTGCCCCTGAACGGCATCCTGTCGCAGGTGAACTTCCACGAGGGCAGCTTCCTGGAACTGGACATCAAGCAGACCCTGCCGCCCACCGCCAAGCAGTTCAAGGACGCCATCCAGAACGCACTGAAGGCCCGGCATACCAGGCCCGCCAAGACGGAACCGGGTGCGGAACGGGACGACGACGCCGAGCTCACGGCACGCTACAAGTCCCTGGAAACGCTGGTGAAGCGCCTGGGCTCGCAGGCTCCGGAGGACCGGCGCTGGAGGGCCGAGGTGCTCGACGTCCGCGGGCACCTGTTCATCCAGTGCAAGGAGCACCGCGAGGTCACCGCCCCCTCGGCCAAGGGAAAGAAGGCCGCCAAGAAGACCGAGGTGTTCATGCACGCGGACACCGGCTCCATGTCCGGTGGTGAGCGGCAGCGGTTTACGGCGTTCATCATGGCCGCCGCCCTCAGCTACCAGCTGGGCATCGCCGAACAGGGCTTCACCACCTACGGCACGGTGATGATGGATGAAGCCTTCGTGCTCGCCTCGGAGGAGTTCGCCGGCGCCGGGATCAAGGCACTGCACGAGTTCGGGTTCCAGCTGCTGCTGGCCGCGCCCGAGAACGTGATCGACCTGTCCCGGCACCTGGGCTCCGTGACCGAGATTCTCCGGGACCGGCGCACCAACCGTTCCGGCGTGCTGACCGCGCCGGTGATCCGCCCCAGCGAGGGCGACGAGGGGGCCTGGCGGTCCGAAGCGAATCCGGTGGACATCGTGTTGCGCTGACGGTGCGCCGCCGCAAACCCGAGACAGGGGTAACAAACTGATGGATTTATCCGTCAGGTTCTGGTGTGCCGCGATTTGGTTGTGCCACCCTTGGGAGCAAAACACCACCACGCCATCCCGATCCCCCTAGGCGCTGCGGAACGCTGGGTCCCGCAGTTGCCTTCGAAAAAACTCACGGCGCCCTCGTGAAAGGCAGCCACCATGCACCCAGCCCGTCGCCTCACCGGACCCGTCGCAATGGCCACTGCGGCCGCGTTCTTCCTGGCAGGCTGCACCTCCGGCGGGCCGGCAGAACCCGGCGGCGGGGGCACCTCACCGGCCGCCTCAGTTCCCCCTTCAACGGGGGCACCGGAGTCGGCAGCTCCGTCCGCGACGCCGGGCCAGCCCGCCCCCCAGACACCGTCCCCGTCTGCGTCCAGTACCGATCCTGCTGCGAGCGGGCTGGTGACCTTCACCTTCCCCGACGGCAGGCTCTCCTTCACGCGCCCGGCGGACTGGAAGACCGAAGTCTTCGAGGCCTCGGCGTCACCCTATGTGGGAACGGCCACCATCTACGACGCCAGTGACAAGCAACTGGTCAGTATCTATTACGGGCAAATCGCCGATGGCGTCTCCGGACCTGTGACCAGGACGGTTTTTGAATCCGTGCCGGTGCCTGGGTTGCAGGGCAGGTCCACCCCGGAGGCGCATGCATCGTTCTACGTGGACTGGGACGACGAGGATGCCACCTACCACCTGCAGCTGACGGCTGGCGCACCGGCAACGGGCCCCCGGGACGCGGTCAAGGGAATCATTCTCCTGGGCGACCGCGTGCTGACGGCCGAAGTGCTCTTCGATGACCAGCAATTCCCCGACGACAAGTCCGCCCGGGCATGGTTCGCCGGCAGCCAGGGGCAGGCGCTGAAGGCCATCCTGGCGAGCTTCACCTTCCGCTGACCGGACCGGGGAAGGCCCTCCCGTAATTCCGGGAAGGACTTCCCAGGTATGGCGTCCGGACAGCTACTTGGACTGCACCCTGCCCAGGAACTGCGCGGTGCGGTCTTCGAGGCCCCGGATCTGGCGGACCACGACGGCGGCCGGGTCCGGATTGATCTCGTTGGCCGGGGGTTCCTTGCGGACATTGCCGGAGCACAGGAAATCTGCGCAGATCAGGGTGCCCACGGTATTGCCGTTGCGGCCGGACTGGCCGGCGCGGCGGGCCACCCAGAGCAGCACGTCCTCCTTGGAGAACACGTCGCGGCACAGCTCGCACAGGACGGAGCGGTTCTTCCGGCCGCCGCCTTCGGGCGCCCGGAGCAGGACTCCGGTGAGGCCCTTGGGGCCGGGAACCACAAGATAACCGCGAAGCGGCATCTTGGGGTCCCGCCAACCGAGGAAGTCCAGGCTGTCCCAGCCCAGGTTGTCGAAGTGCTGGGGCAGGTTGAGTTTGGCGGCCTCGGAACGGCTGGCGTTGACGAAGGATGAGCGGATTTGCTGGGGCGTGACTGATTGCATGGCTGAACTTTCGTGAGAAGGGGCCCGGCAGCGGGCAGCAGCCCGGGATGCGGGCTCGATGAAAAGGGAGTCAGCAGTTGTCCGCGAGGCAGGCCAAAACGGCCACCCCGCATTCCGCGGCAGCGGCGGGGGGGAAAGCCTCCGGCGTGCGCATTGCTCCTCGATGTCCCGATCTCTTGAGAGTTTGTCCAGGCCGTTCCGTAGCGGACCCGGTCCCTGCCATCCTGCCAAACCCCGGAAATCCTGTCCAAGGCCACGGTGGCTGTGTCCTTCGTCACCTTGGGGAATAAGATACGAAAAGCTTTCGTAATAGCTGTAAGCATAGGCTAGCCTTACTTAAGTTCGCATCGCTCACTTAAGGAATTTCATGGCTTCCTCCCTGTTCACGGGCCCCAGCACCACCCGCCGCACGCTGCTTAGGTCAGCGGGGGCGTCGGCCATTCTGGCCGCCGCGGTGACGCTCTCCGCCTGCTCCACCGGCCCGGCAACGTCCACTTCCGACGCCAGCGCATCCACGTCCAGCAGCGCACAGTTCCCGGTCACCATTGACCACGTGTTCGGCAAGACCGTCATCGAGAAGCAGCCCACCCGGGTTGCCACGGTCTCCTGGGTCAATGACGACGTCGCCATTGCCCTGGGCGTTGTCCCCGTGGGTGTTCCCAAGAACGAATGGGGCGGCAACGACAAGGGCTCCACCCCGTGGAAGGACGCCGCCCTGGAAGAGCTCGGCGCCGGCTTCGGCACGGATAAGGCTCCGGTCCAGTACTCGGAGGCCGACGGCATCAACTTCACCGAGATCGCCAAGCTCACCCCGGACGTCATCCTGGCCGCCTACTCCGGCCTGACCGAAGAGGATTACAAGAAGCTCAGCGAAATCGCCCCGGTGGTGGCGCACCCCGAGCTGGCCTACGGAACGTCCTGGCAGGATGCCACCACCATCGTGGGCAAGGCGCTGGGCAAGGACGCCGAAGCCGCCAAGCTGGTCTCGGACACCGAAGCCACCGTCAAGGAAGAGGCGGCGAAGTACCCGCAGATCAAGGACAAGACCTTCATCTACGGCTACGCCCTGCCGTCCGACCGCACCCAGACCGGCATCTACACGGCCAACGACAACCGGCCCAAGTTCCTGTCCTCCATCGGCATGAAGCTCGCCCCCGTTGCGGAGCAGGCATCGGCCGGATCGAAGGAATTCTTCGTGCCGTGGTCCGCAGAGAAGGTCAACGAGCTTGATTCGGACATCTTCCTCAGCTCGGTGGAAGACGCCAGTGAAGCCGACGCGATCAAGAAGGACCCCCTGCTGGGACAGATCCCTGCCGTCAAGAACGGCGCGTTCGTGGCAGACGCCAACAAGAGCCTGGTCCTCGCGATTTCCGCTTCCTCACCGCTGAGCCTTCCCTGGGCGCTGGACACGTTCCTGCCCGAGCTGGCCACCGCAGCGGATGCCGTGAAGTAGCACCGGTTCCGTGACGCAGAGTTCGACGACGACGGCCCGCCAGGCCGCAAGCCCCGGCACTTCGGTGCCGGGCGCGGCAGCCCGTGCGCCGGGGAGCGCCCACGCGTTCCCTGGTAAGCGCGCCGCCTGGCTGCTGGCCGCCGTCGTCGTACTCGCCGTTCTGGCAGGTGCATCCCTCGCAGTCGGAGCGAGGGGCCTGCCGCTGGGCACCGTCTGGGACGCGCTCACGCAGTTCGATCCCGCCAACGGTGACCACGCAGTGGTCCACGCCCGCATTCCCCGCACCATCCTCGGCCTGCTGGCCGGCGGTGCCTTGGGCCTGGCCGGCGCCGCCATGCAGGGCGTGGCCCGCAACCCCCTTGCCGACCCCGGAATCATGGGCGTCAACGCGGGCGCCGCACTGGCCGTGGTGACGGGCATCTATGTCTTTGGCGTCGGCTCGCTGTCCGGCTACATCTGGTTCGCGTTCATCGGCGCCGCCGTGGCCGCCGTGGTGGTCTATTTCATCGCGTCCCTCGGCCGGGATGGAGCCACCCCGGTCAAGCTTGCGCTGGCGGGTGCCGCACTCAACGCCGGCCTGTACTCGCTCATGAGCGTCATCCTGGTCTCCAGCCAGGACACCTTGGACAAGTTCCGGTTCTGGCAGGTGGGCGGCATTGCCGGCCGCGACTGGTCCGTGGTGCTGGCGGGGCTGCCCTTCCTGGCCGCAGGGGCTGTCATTGTGCTGTTGACGGGCCGGATCCTCAACAGCCTGGCGCTGGGTGATGACATTGCCCGCGGCCTGGGACAACGAGTGGGCCTTGCCCGGGGCATCACTGCCCTGGGCATCGTGCTGCTGTGCGGATCCGCAACGGCGATGGCTGGCCCCATCGCCTTCGTTGGCCTGGTCATCCCGCACGCTGTCCGTTTCCTGACCGGCCCGGATTACCGCTGGATCCTGCCGTTCTCCCTGGTCCTGGCGCCCGTGCTGCTGCTCGGCGCGGACATTGTGGGACGCGTGGTGCTGCTTCCCGGCGAAGTGCCGGCCGGCATCATGACCGCTCTGATCGGCGCTCCGGTGTTTGTGTGGCTGGTCCGCCGCGGGAAGGGAGCCGGACTGTGACACCGAAAACAGCTACCCCCACAACCGCGGTTGCCTCATCAGATAAAGCTGCCAAAACCGCCCCTGAAGGACCCCACGTGATGGGGCAACGCCGGGGACGGATCCTCCTGAACCGGACCGCGTTCCTGGCCGCCGGCGTCGTGATCCTTTTCTTCGTTTCAGTGCTGCTGGGCAGTTACACGGTGACCATCCCTGATTTCTTCACCATCGTCTTCAACCACCTGACCGGCGGCCCCAGGATCCCCGGTGCCAGCTTCATCGTCATGGAGAACAAGCTCCCGCGTGCGGTCATCGGAACCATGATCGGGCTGGCCTTCGGATTGGCCGGCGCACTCTTCCAGACGATGCTCCGCAACCCGCTGGCCAGCCCGGACATTATCGGCATCAGCTACGGCGCCAGCGCAGCCGCCGTGGTGGCCATCGTGATTTTCGGTGCGTCAGGTGCAGTGGTGTCCGGCGCCGCGCTGGTGGGGGCCCTGGCCGTGGCGGGCCTGATCTACGCGATTTCCAGCGGCGGGATCCGCGGTGGCGGCCGGGGCAATGCCGCCGGCAACCGGCTGGTCCTGGCCGGCGTCGGAATCGCTGCCGCCCTGCACGCCGTGGTCAACTTCCTGATGACACGCGCTGACATCCGCACCGCTGCCGACGCCCTCGTGTGGCTCAACGGTTCCCTGAACTCAGCCAACTGGGACCGCGCCGGGATCCTGTTCCTGGCACTCGCCGTGCTCCTTCCCGCCGTGGGCGTCATCGCCGGGCCGCTGCGCATCCTCGAGCTGGGCGACGACACCGCGGCAGGCTTGGGCATCCGGGTCAACGCCGCCCGCCTCGCCCTGGTCATCATCGCCGTCACCCTCGCGGCGGTGGCGACGGCGGCAGCCGGGCCGGTCTCGTTCGTCGCCTTCCTCGCCGGTCCCATCGCCCGGCGCTTCACCGGGAAAGCCAGCCTGCCGGCGTCGGCCCTGGTGGGTGCCGTCATCGTCCTGGCCGCGGACTTCCTCGCCGCCAACCTTGCCCCGCTGGTGCTGGACGGAACCGTCCTGCCGGTGGGCGTCATCACCGGCGCGCTTGGTGCCCCGTTCCTGCTGTGGCTCCTGGTCACGAACAACCGAAAGGATGCCTGACGTGGCAGTTCTGAACGCCAAGGACCTGACGCTGAAGTACGACCAGCGCTGCGTGGTGGACGGCCTCAGTGTCGAAATCCCCGAAGGCAGGGTGACCATGATCGTGGGCGCCAACGCCTGCGGAAAGTCCACCCTGCTCCGCGGACTGTCCCGGCTCCTTAAACCTGCCGGCGGCGCTGTCACGCTGGACGGCAAGGACATCCACACCCGCCCCGCCCGCGAACTGGCCCGCACCCTTGGCCTGCTGCCGCAGCATCCCACCGCACCGGACGGCATCACCGTCCGTGACTTGGTGGGCCGCGGCCGGTACCCGCACCAGGGCTTCTTCCGCAGTTGGAGCGCCGGGGATGACGCCGCGGTGCAGCGTGCGCTGGAAGCCACCGAAACGCTGGCCCTCGCTGAGCGGAACGTGGACGAACTCTCCGGCGGGCAGCGCCAGCGGGTGTGGATCGCGATGGCCTTGGCGCAGGAAACCGACGTCCTGCTGCTGGACGAACCCACCACCTACCTGGACCTTGCCCACCAGGTGGAGGTCCTGGACCTCGTCACGGACCTGAACCGCAGGCGCGGCACCACCGTGGCGATCGTCTTGCACGACCTCAACCTCGCGGCACGCTACGCAGACAACGTCATCGCCATGAAGGCCGGCGCCGTGGTGGCCGAGGGTACCCCGCGCGAGGTTGTCACCGAGGACCTGGTCCGCAGTGTCTTCAACCTGGAATCCCGCGTCATCCCGGATCCCGTCTCCGGAACGCCCCTCATCATTCCCATCGGCCGCCATCACGTCCCCACCGAACTGGAGCTTGTTTCATGAAGACCCGCGACGCCGCATCCACCAGGCCCATGAACACCAGGACCATGAACACTGAACCCATGACGCTGGCCTTCGAGGTCACGGTCTCATCGGTGCAGGAGCTCAGCCCCAACTTCCGCCGGATCACGTTCGGCGGCTACTGCCTCCGCGATTTCGGCGTCCACGGGGACACCCTGGACCTCCGGATCAAGCTGATGATCCCGTCCGTCGCTGCCGACGGAACGCAGATCCCCCTGCCGGTCTTCGAGATGAGCGAATCGGGCTGGTACCGCGAATGGCTGGCCATGGACCCGGCCGTGAAGGGCTCGATGCGCACCTACACCGTGCGGGACGCCCGGCTGGACGAGGTGTACCCGGAGATCGACGTGGACTTCGTCATGCACTTTGACAGCCACGGAAACGGCGGGCCCGCCGCCAACTGGGCCTTGAACGCCAAGCCTGGCGACGCCATCACCATCATCGGCCCCAACAACCGTGCCGCGCACTGCGTCACCGCCGAAATCTACTCCGGCATCGAATGGCGGCCAGGCTTGGCACAGCGCGTCCTGCTCGCCGGTGACGAGACCGCCATCCCGGCCATCTCCGCCATCCTCGAAAGCCTCCCGTCCTACATGACCGGCCACGCGTTCCTCGAGGTCCCGGAAGCCGGCGACTTCCAGCAGCTCAGCTCTCCGGCGGACATCGAGATCACTTGGCTGGCCCGCGGTGCCGCAATCGGGCGTTCCCGCCCGCACGGCCAGCTGCTGCAGGACGCCGTACGCAAAGCCGTCCCCGTGCCGGGCTGGGTGGGCATCAAAGCCTCCGACGCCGGCGCAGGCCCGGAGCCCGAAGACGTCAACGTGGACGAGGACATCCTCTGGGAGACACCGTCCCGCATGGAAACCGCCGCCATCAGCGCCACCAAGAACCCGGACATGCCCGCCGGTGCCATGCCGTTCTACGCCTGGATCGCCGGTGAAGCAGCCGTCATCAAGGACATGCGCCGCTACTTGGTCCGGGACGTGGGCATCGACCGGAAGCAGGTTGCGTTCATGGGTTACTGGCGGCAGGGCAAAGCCGAGGGCTAACTCCGCCCTCGACGCGCGCTCACTTGTGGTTGCTCTCAACCCAAACGCCCGCTCACTTGTGGTTGCTCTCAACCCAAACGCCCGCTCACTTGTGGTTGCTCTCAACCCAAACGCCCGCTCACTAACTGTTCATCCCGGCGTCGTACTTCCTTTTCCTTGTCCGGTTAGCGTGGCGCTGTGCCCTCTGAATCTTTGCTTCCCAGCTCCGGGCGGCGGGTGTTTGTTGCCCTGGGCGATTCGTTCACCGAGGGCGTGGGGGACAGGGACGAGCGGTTGCCCAACGGTGTCCGCGGCTGGGCGGACCGGGTGGCCGAGAAGCTCGCCAAGGCGCATCCGGGCTGGAAGTACGCCAACCTCGCCATCAGGAGCAAACGGCTCCGGCACATCATCGATGAACAGCTGGAACCGGTTCTGCGGATGCGGCCGGCGCTGGTCACGCTGTACGCGGGCGGCAACGACATCCTGGACCTGAAAACGGACATGTCCACGCTCATGGCGGACTACGAGGAACTGGTGGCCCGGCTCGCCGCCACCGGAGCCACGCTGGTCCTCTTCACCGGCTTCGACGTCAAGGTTTCCGCCCTGCTCGAGCCGCTGAAGAAGCGGAACACCTTCTATAACCAGCAGGTGCGGGCCATTGCGAATAAATACGGTGCGGTGCTGGTGGACTACTGGTGCCTGGACGCCTTCCACGACAGGCGCATGTGGGACTCGGACCGGCTGCACATGTCCAAGGCCGGCCACAAGTACCTCGCCGGGCAGGTCCTGGACCAGCTGGGTGTGCCGCACAAGATCAGGCCCAAGGACTGGGAGCCGCCCACCCCGCTGACGCTGCGGGAATGGGAACGGCGGCAACGGCGGTGGGTCCACGACTGGGTCCTGCCCCTGTTCGGGCGCAAGCTGCGCGGCGTCACCCTGGGGGATGAGCTCACGGCCCGGTGGCCCGAACCCGTCAAGGTGCCGCGCAAAGGCGGGCTGAAGAAGCTCGTTGCAGAGGCGTCCGACGGCGGCGCCGCGCCTTAGCGGTCTGGGGCCGCCTCAGCCGGGGGTGCCGGCGGGTTGTCCAGCAGGATCTCGTAGCCGGGGGCCACGCGTCCGGCATGGAACTCCACCACTTCGAAGTCAGCGACACCGTTCGAATAGAAGGGGTCCTGCTGCAGGCTCGCGTCCAGGACTGACCGGTCGGCCTGGGAGAGCAACAGCCCGCCGGTCCGGGGGACTTTGCGGCCGGCGGCGATGAAGACGCCGTCGTCGAAGGCCTTTTGCAGCCAGGCGATGTGGGCGTCGTTGTGGAAGTCCACAATGTCCTGCGGAACCCGGTAGGTCAGGGAGACAACATACATGCGCCCAGATTACCGGCTTGCCGGCCCCCGAGGCTGTGGACCGCCTGCGGACCGGCTTGATCGGCCTGTCCGTCGGTTGAAGGATCAATCGTAGAATGGGTGCATGACCGAACCGCGCTGGCTGAGTGCCGACGAACGCCGTGCCTGGCTGGCCCTGGTAACCATCAACACCCTGCTACCCGCCGCGCTGGACACCAAGCTTCATGCCGCAGGCAAGCTTTCCCTGTTCGACTACACCGTGCTGGCCATGCTGTCCGAATCGGAGCAGCGGTTCCTGCCCATGAGTGAACTCGCCGCGCGCACCAGCGCCTCCCTGTCCAGGCTTTCGCATGTTGTGACAAAGCTGCAGAAGCGCGGCTGGGTGGAACGCCGCCCCCACCCGCGCGACGCCCGGGTCACCATCGCCCACCTCACTGAGGAAGGAATGTCCACCATCGTGGGCCTCGCACCCGGCCACGTGGAGGACGTCCGTAACCTCTTCCTCGATGCCCTGACGGAAGAAGACGTGGAGGACCTGGCCCGGATCGGTGAAAAAGTGGTGGGCCGCCTGGATTCAGACCACTGGATCCTGCGCGAAACCCAGCCCTGACCCCGGGACGCCGCCCGGGATTGGTTGCTTCCGGCAACGGGTGGCAAACTAACCGGATGGACTTCACATCCCGGTTTGTTGCCCTCGGCGATTCCTTCACGGAGGGCGTGGGCGACGATGACCCGGCCCGCCCCAATGGCGTCCGCGGCTGGGCTGACCGCGTGGCCGAGCAGCTCGGCGCGGGGGACCCAGGCTTCGGGTACGCCAACCTCGCCATCCGCGGCAGGAAACTCCGGCAAATCCTCGAAGAACAGGTGGACGCCGCCGTCGAGCTTAAGCCCACCCTGGTGAGCATTTACGCCGGCGCCAACGACATCCTGCGGCCCCGGATCGACATCGACGACCTCATGGCCGAATACGACGACGGCGTCCGCAGGCTGAGTGCCACGGGCGCCACCGTGGTGATGTTCACCGGTTTCGACGCCCGCGGTTCCAAGGTTTTCGGCACGATGCGCGGCCGCACTGCCATCTACAACGAGCTGGTGCGCGGGATCGCGGGGGACCACGGCGCCCTGCTGGTGGACTACTGGCGCTTCAGTGAGTACTACGACTGGGGCATGTGGGCGCGGGACCGGATGCATATGTCCGCCGCGGGGCACGCCAACATGGCCAAACGGGTGCTTGAAGTCCTCAAGTACGAGCACTCCATTGATGTTCCGCCGATGACTCCGGTTCCGCAGCTCAGCGGGACGGATGCCCTGTGCGCCAACGCCCAGTGGTTCCGCGAATATGCCGCGCCCTGGGTGGCCCGGCGGGTTACCGGGAAGTCCTCGGGCGACAATCTGGCCCCCAAGTACCCGCGGTTCACCAGGCTCCAGCAGCAGGCCTGACCGTCTCAGGCGTGGAACGCCGGGGTGGCCAGCAGTGAGCCGTCGGCGTGGACGGCCAGGACCGCAACATCCCACTGGTCCGTGGCGAGATTGAGCATCTGCATCCCGCCGGAGATGATTGCCGTGGCCAGGATGTCCGCCGTCACCACGTCCGCGGCTGCAACAGTGACCTGGACGAAGTCGGAGCCGCCGTCCACCCGCCAGATGTGTTCGCCGCGTTCGGCCGAGCCGGACGTGGCCAGGGCCGCGTGCCCCTCCACCCCGCCCAGCGAATAGCCGCCGATCAGGGCGTGCCGGTCGGCCGGATCGACGATGCCCGCTTTCCACGCTGCGCCGGAGCGCGGAATGGGCGAGCCGCTGACCAGGATGTCGCCGCCGGCATTGAGGCACCAGTCGCCGCGGCCCAGGGCAAGCAAGGACCGCCCCGCCTCGCGGATCGCGTGCCCCTTGATGAGCCCCGAGAGGTCCAAAATCCCGTCCGGCCGCTCGGGCGAGAAGGAGCCTCCGGTCAGGAGCCGCCATTCGTGCGCCTCCGCATACCGGGCGCGCATCTCCGGTGAGGCGCTGCGGAGCGTCAGTTCGCCGCGGGCCAGGCGGCTGGCTTCCGACGCCGGGCGGTACAGGCTGAACGTCTCGTCCAGTTCCCGGAACAGGCGTTCGACGACGTCGGTTGCTGCTGCGAGTTCGTCCTGATTTTCCTGCCCTGCCGCGGGGGAGTCCGCGAGGGTGAGGCTGATGACGGTTCCCATGCACTCAAAGGTCCGCGACGAGAGGTTGCTACCGGTGTCCGATGACCGGAGGGGATCAGAGGTTCGCGGCATCGATTGCTGCCTGGAGTGAGGTGAGGTAGGCATTGCTGGTGACGGTGGCACCGCTAATGGTCTGGACGTCCGCCGACTGTGCGGCCAACACCTCGGTCCGCAGGAGGGGCGCCGCACGGTTGCTGATCTGGATCGATTTACGGTCGTCATCGGTCAGATGCAGGGCCGTCACGTCCGTGATCTTCCCTGCGGCCACCGTGATCTGGACCTGCACTGCACCGAATCTCGTCTGGACTGCGGCGCCCTGGTAGGTGCCGGCCGTTGCCGTCGTTCCGCTGCTTGAAGAGCCTGAGCTGCTCGAACTTCCCGAAGAGCTGGAACCGCTGGAACCGCTGGAGGAGGAGCTGGACCCGCTCGAGGAGCCAGAGGATCCGGTGGTCCCGGAGCTGCCCGACGAACCCGACCCCGACGAACCCGCCCCGGACGTGCCCGTCCCTGTCGAACCCGTGGATCCTGCCGTCGTCGTACTTGAACCTGACGCGAGGGTGCTGGCGCCCCCGGCCTGGGTGCCGGCCTGCCAGCCTGCCAGGAGGATGCCGGCGGACGCGACCGCTGCGGCGAGTGTTCCGCGTGCTTTCACCAGTCGAACCTTTCGTGATGGATTTGTTCTTCGGGGACTCCGGCCTGCCGGACGTCAGCGATGACGCTGTCCGCCCAGCCTGTGGGGCCGCAGACATAGACGTCGGATTCTGCGACGTCGGGGACGAAAGCCGTGAGCCCGTAGCCGCCCCGGACTGCGTCCTGGGGCAACCAGCTGGAGCGGACGCGTGACCTCGGGCCCGGAAGGTGGAAGAGGCGCACACCCCGGGAGCGGCACAGGTCCAGGATTTCGCTGCTCAAGTAGAGTTCCTGCTCCGTATGGCCCCTCAGCAGGACGCTCGCCCCGCCGGGAGCGAACGGTGTTGTTTCGAGGAGGGCGCGCAGCGGCGTGATGCCGATGCCGGCGCCGATCATCACCACTTTGTTCCGGGTCCGGGCGCCGGTGCTGAGAAGCCCGTACGGACCTTCGACGGCAACCCTGGTCCCCTTCCTCAGCCGCACCAACTGTGCGGAGCCGGTGCCAAGGTTCCGCACGGTGATGCGCAGGGTGCCTTCGCCGCGCGGTCCGCTGATGGTGGGTTCGGCGGACAGGCTGAACGGGTGCGGATGCCACCACATTCCAGGCGCCAGGAACCGCCAGATGAAGAAACGTCCGCCCGTCTCCGCCAGCCGGTCCAACTGCCGGCAAGCCATGAAGATGTTGATTACTCCCGGTGCCTCCACCTCCACCCGGGACACCGTGAGCTGGTGCCGTGACGTTGCCATGATGGGTTGCAGCACCCGGAAGTACACCAGCGCCGCACCGGTGGCGATGCAGATGGCCAGCCAGTACCAGCGCTGCCAGGTACCTTCCGCAAACAGCCCGCCCACGCTGAACTGGTGCGGCAGGGACGTGCCCACCGCGGCGTACGTGAGGAGGTGGACCACGTACCAGAACTCGTACGGGAAACGGCGCCGGACTGCCACCAGGGAAGTCACCACCACGGCGATGAAGAGCGCCATGGATACGAACGCAAGCCACATGTCCGGGACCTGCTGCCAGAGGGAGATGGACTCGCTGACCGGGTCAAGGCCTTCCGCCATGCCGTATCCCACGGCCAGCAGGAAGCCGTGCGCCAACAGCAGGTACAGAGACGGTTTGCCGAGTTTGCGGTGGAACTCCAGCGCCCGGTCATGGCCAATGGTGCGGTCGATGTACGGAATCCGGGCTGCCAGCAGCAGCATCAGCAGGACCAGGTCCATACCGGCCAAACCGGCCACGATCCCGGCCGCGGTGAACGCGGCGGCGACGGAGCTGACTTCGGTTGCACCGCCGTCGGCAAGCCAGAGGGCCACGGCGGCGGCTACGGAACCCCAGGCAATAACCGTCAGGAGGTCCGCCCTCAGCAGCCGTTGCCGGCGCTGGCGGCTGAACCATCCGCTGCTGTCCTGGACGGGAAGCGGAGTGGCGGAACCGGATAGGTGCGAAGACCCCGGCCGGCCGGAGCTGTTGTGCGCCGGAGGTGCCGGCAGGGACTGCGTTCTCATGTACCTAAGATGCGCCGCCAAGCTTTCATTCAGCTGTGAAAACGGGTGTCCGCCACCTGTGACACCGTGGCCTTGCAGGGGGCGTTCGCGGGACGCCCTTATACACCTAAACGCCCCGGATTGGTCTTTAATTGCGCCACCTCGTAGACTTGGGAGGCGCTAAGTGCGCGGAGCGTGCGCAATTGCTCCGGTGGCCCGGTAATTTTCTCCAGGGTAGCCGGTAGTTAGGGGCTCAAGTTGCGTGACTAACCGTTCACCCTGATCACTTTGGGTCGCTCTTAGACGCATGATCCTGCAGCAGATATGCGGATCATTACATTCAATTCTTGAGGAGAAGTCATGGCAGCACACTGCCAAGTGACCGGAGCCGAGCCGGGCTTTGGGCACAGCATTTCGCACTCGCACCGCCGCAACAAGCGTCGGTTCGATCCGAACATTCAGAAGAAGCGCTACTGGGTTCCGTCCCTGCGCCGTAACGTCACGCTGCAGGTTTCTGCTCGTGGCATCAAGACCATCGACGTACGCGGCATCGACGCAGTCGTCGCCTCGATCCTGGCTCGTGGGGTGAAGCTCTAGTGGCTAAGGACAAGGACGTACGTCCGATCATCAAGCTCAAGTCGACCGCGGGCACGGGTTACACCTACGTAACCCGTAAGAACCGTCGTAACGATCCGGACCGCATGGTTCTGAAGAAGTACGACCCCAAGATCCGCCAGCACGTCGAATTCCGAGAGGAGCGCTAAACATGGCTAAGAAGTCCAAGATTGCTCGCAACGAGCAGCGCAAGGTCATCGTTGAGCGTTACGCTGCGAAGCGCCTCGAGCTGAAGAAGACCCTGGTTGACGAAAACTCAACCGACGAAGCACGCGAAGCAGCCCGCCTGGGCCTGCAGAAGCTGCCCCGCAACGCGTCCCCGATCCGTCTGCGTAACCGCGACATCATCGACGGCCGTCCCCGCGGTACCTTCCAGAAGTTCGGTATCTCCCGTGTTCGCTTCCGCGACATGGCTCACCGCGGTGAGCTCCCGGGCATCACCAAGTCTTCCTGGTAATCCAGCACCGCTGATTCCAGCTGCTTGAGAAGGGCCGGCAACCAATTGGTTGCCGGCCCTTCTGCGTTTAACCCACTCGGCGGGTGGTGATGGAGCATGTCTCCGCCCATGTGCGGCAGCACACACAGCGGAATTACGACGGCGGGAGGCGGCTTGGGTGCCTGTCAGTCCGTTTCGCCGCGGAATCCCGGGGATGTTCTGCGTTGGGAGGGCCGGTTTGCGGTGACGCTGCAGGGCGTGTATTGTTTTCTAAGTCGCCGCGGGGGAGACAGTGAAGAACTGATCACCGGGCGGCCAAAAACCCAAATCAAAGCCAAAATCTGGTTGCTCTTCAAGGCGCTGGAAATGGGTGGGGACGGTCTTCAATTCGATGCAGATCCTGAAAGATGGATTTGCTTCGTAGCGGGTGATCGGGTAAGTTTGGAAAGTTGCTCCGGAGCGATCTTGGACCTTGTTGGTTTGGGTGGTGCCGGGTGTGTCTGTTGTTTGAGAACTCAATAGTGTGCCAAGTTTGTTGATACCAATTTTTTTATGGATTGGTTGAATTGACTGGATTGTCCACCCCGTGGATGGTCTGGTTTTTACAGCTGGTTTCAAATTTTGTGCATCCATTTTGTCCCGTTATTTCCGGGGTTGGTGGGTGTG